>JAYSPZ010000001.1:0-6062 GCA_043721815.1 Gammaproteobacteria bacterium
GCCAACGTCTGGAACAATCCCTTTGAGCCGCGAGACGGCAGAGACAACGATCTTAACGGCTATGTCGATGACACTAACGGCTGGGACTTTGCGAGCAACGATAATACGATCTACGACGGCGGTACCCGAGGCCGTGCCGATCTGCATGGCACGCACGTCACCGGCACACTGGGTGCTGAAGGCAGCAATACGATAGGCGTGGCGGGCATTAACTGGAATGTGACGTATATCTCGGCCAAGTTTTTAGGCCGTAACGGCGGCACCTTGGCCGATGCAATCAGGGCAGTGGATTACTTCACTGATCTCAAGATACGACACGGCCTTAATATCGTCGCGCTAAACAATTCCTGGGGCGGCGGCGGATTCTCGCAACTGCTACTGGATGCCGTCACGCGTGCTGCGCAGCAAAATATCCTGTTCATCGTTGCCGCTGGTAACGGTGGCAACGATGGCGTAGGTGATAACAATGACCTCATTCCGAGCTATCCCTCCAACTACAACACCAGCGCCGGGGCGGGGTATGATTCCGTAATTGCCGTCGCCGCGATTACAAGTAACGGCGGACTGGCCTCCTTCTCTAATTTCGGCCCCACCACGGTGGATATCGGCGCACCGGGTGTCGACATCTATTCCACGTTACCCTATAACAAGTATGGCGCCTACAGTGGCACATCGATGGCGACACCGCATGTCACCGGTGCGGCGGCACTCTATGCCTCGACTCACCCAGGGGCATCGGCACTCGACATAAAGAATGCCCTACTCAATTCCGCGCGTGCGACATCGTCGCTTGCGGGTAAAACGCTAACCGGTGCCCGATTAAACGTCGGCGATTTCTAAACAACCTTCCAGCCGACTATATACCAGGGAACCACTGATTTTTTATTTTTCGTCTCTGAAGGTTCCGTGGATGGATGGACTTATTCAGAGCTTCCCTATAAGGACAGATGTCCCTTCAAACCGCGCATCATCCTGGCTATTCCGCCGCCTTTGGATATTTGTTTCATCATCTTCTGCATCTGCATAAATTGCTTGAGCAGGCGGTTTATATCCTGCACCTGCGTCCCCGATCCTGCCGCAATACGCCGCTTGCGCGAACCCTTGAGTACATCGGGAAAGCGTCGCTCCTGCGGTGTCATGGAATTAATGATGGCCTCCAGGCGCGCCGTTTCCTTATCGGTTACCTGATCCTTTACCGCCTGCGGGATCTCGCCCATGCCGGGCAGCTTGTCCATCATACTGGCCATACCACCCATGCCACGCATTTGCTGTAACTGATCTCGAAAATCTTCCAGGTCGAACTTCTTGCCCTTTTTAAGTTTATCGGCGAATTTCTCCGCCTGTTTGTGATCGACCTTGCGTTGCGCCTCTTCGATCAGGCCAAGCACATCGCCCATGCCGAGAATACGCGATACGACGCGATCGGGATGAAACACCTCCAGGCTGCCGGTTTTTTCACCGGTGCCGAGGAACTTGACCGGCTTGCCGGTAATATGGCGAATGGAGAGCGCCGCGCCGCCGCGCGCATCGCCGTCGGCCTTGGTGAGGATGATGCCGGTCAAGGGTAATGCGGCATTGAAAGCTGCGGCGGTATTCGCCGCGTCCTGACCCGTCATGCTATCGACGACGAACAAGGTTTCGACGGGCTGCAAGACACCGTGCAGGCGCTTGATCTCATCCATCATATCCGCGTCGATATGCAGACGGCCGGCGGTATCCACGATTACTACATCGATGAATTGCCTGCGCGCATAATCAACCGCGCCTTGGGCAATTTGTACCGGGTCTTGGGCGGTATTGCTGGGATAGAAGACCGCATCGATCTCGGCCGCCAGGGTCTGCAATTGCTCGATAGCAGCGGGCCGATAGATATCGGCACTGACCACCAGCACCGATTTTTTGCGCGTCTCTTTAAGCCAGCGCGCAAGCTTCGCAACGCTGGTAGTCTTGCCGGAACCTTGCAGACCCGCCAGCAAAATCACCGCCGGCGGACGCACGCTCAGGCTAAGCTCTTCGCCCGCGCCCATCACGCTGACCAGCTCATCGCGTACGATCTTAACAAGCGCCTGACCCGGCGTCAGACTCTGCATCACCTCTTGACCGATGGCACGCACCTTTACCTGATCGATAAAGGCGCGCACCACGGGCAGGGCAACGTCGGCCTCCAGCAAGGCCATGCGCACCTCACGCAAGGTGTCCTTGATATTATCTTCCGTGACGCGCCCCTGCCCGCGCAGGTCTTTGATGGTACGGGTGAGACGTTCGGTTAGGGAATCAAACATGCTAAGTCACTCTGATCTTAAACATCGTGCACCGTGTCTGTGTTCGCCGTAACACTTACATTTGCAGCGCCGACGGCAATTATAATTTCGCCATGACGCGTGCCGCCGCTTCGATCGTCGCATCTATCTCGGCGTTACCGTGCGCCGCCGAGACAAAACCGGCCTCGAAGGCGGACGGCGCAAGATACACACCCTCGTCCAGCATGCCGTGAAAGAACAGCTTGAAGCGTTCCACATCGCAGGCCATGACCTGCGCGAAATTATGGATATTTTTTTCTTGCGTGAAGAACAGCCCGAACATGCCGCCAACCTGGTTCACGCTAAACGGAATCCCCGCCGTATGGGCACAGGCCTGTAGCCCGGAGGTCAGACGTTGTGTGGCGGCAGTGAGGTGCTCGTAAAAATCCGGCTGCATGAGTAGCTTCAGCGTCGCCAAGCCCGCCGCCATCGCGACCGGGTTACCGGACAAAGTGCCCGCCTGATACACCGGCCCGAGCGGCGCGATTTTTTGCATGATCTCCCTGCGTCCGCCGAAGGCCGCGACCGGCAGACCGCCGCCGATCACCTTGCCTAAAGTAGTAAGATCGGGAACGATGCCGTACAACTGTTGCGCACCGCCCAAGGCCACGCGAAAACCGGTCATCACCTCGTCAAAGATCAGGACACTTGCATATTCGTCGCACAGCGTGCGCAGACCTTCGAGAAAGCCGGGCGCGGGCGGCACGCAATTCATATTTCCCGCCACGGGCTCGACGATGATGCAGGCGATCTGCGCACCGAATTCGGCAAAGGCCGCGCGTGTTTGTTCGAGGTCGTTGTAAGTCAGTGTGATGGTGTGCGCGGCCAGGGCCGCAGGTACACCAGCCGAACTCGGCACGCCCAGGGTAAGTGCGCCCGAACCTGCCTTGATGAGCAAGGAATCCGAATGCCCGTGGTAGCAGCCTTCGAATTTCACGATCTTGTCGCGCCCTGTGTAACCGCGCGCGAGCCGGATCGCGCTCATGGTGGCCTCAGTACCGGAGCTGACCATACGCACCATGTCCATGGACGGTACGAGTTCGCAAACCTGCTCGGCCATGCGCGTCTCGATCACCGTTGGCGCACCGAAACCCAGACCCTTGGCGGCGGCCTCTTGCACGGCCTTGATGACCTCGGGGTGGGCATGACCCAGGATCATCGGGCCCCAGGAACCGACGTAATCGATATACGGCCGATCGTCTTCATCAATCAGGTAAGCGCCCTCGCCGCGCCTGAAGAACAGGGGGTTGCCGCCCACGCCGCGGAATGCGCGCACCGGCGAATTCACACCCCCTGGGATGTGTTGTTGGGCCTCGATAAACAGCGCCGCTGAGCGAGTCATTATTTAATCCTTATCGGTAAAGAGTTGTGCGTAAGCTTGTGTTGCGGCATGAATATCCGGCTGGCCGAAGATGCCGTGTACGACGGCCAGCAGATCGGCACCGGCGGCAATTAATTCAGCCCCACGTGCCGGGGTGATCCCGCCTATCGCGGCCACGGGTATGTGCAGCCGCGTTTTGGCCATCCTCAGCAGGTTAACAGTCACCGGCACGGCATGCGGTTTGGTCTGTGATGGGTAAAACGATCCAAAGGCTACGTAATCCGCACCGGCGGCCTGTGCCTGTAAGGCAAGCTCCAGAGAGCCATAGCACGAAACGCCTATGATAGCCTGTGCACCCAGCCTTTCTCTAGCGTGAGCCGTCGCGGCATCGTCCTTGCCCAGGTGCACGCCGTCGGCACCCATGCGCTGCGCAAGCGCCACATCGTCATTGATGATAAGCGGAATCTGATGCGCACGGCACAGATCAAGCAGTGCATGCACCTCCTGTTCGCGCCGCGCCGCGTCCGTGCCCTTGTCGCGGTATTGAACCAGCGCTGCGCCACCGCGCACAGCTTGCCGGACATAATCTGCGATTTGACCCCGGGGGATGAGCGAGCTATCCGTAATGGCGTACAGGCCGCGCAGCGGTATTTTAGTGTTCACTAATCGACGCGGCGGGCCGGCTCACCCGGCATCATCGTCCATCTCACGGGCCCAAAATAGCCGGTTGGGCAACGACTGGCCCTTGCCCGGACAATAACCGTGCTTGAGCGCCTCCCAGGTATATTGCTGAGCCTCATGGATAGCGGTAAAGGGCTCCAGGCCGTGTGCGAGCATGCCGGCAATCGCGGAGGATAGGGTGCAACCCGAGCCGTGATAACTCCCCGCCAGGCGTTCCCAGGCGAACGACTCCAGTTGGCGCCGGTTACCGTACAGCGTATTGATGACCTCGGGGGTGTCTTCGTGGGTGCCGGTAATCAGCACGAACTCGGCGCCGTATTCAAGTAATTGCTGGGCGCAGGCATCCAGGGTATCGGCCGTGGAGGCCAAGGCGCGCGCCTCCAGGCTGTTAGGTGTCACCACCATCGTTTGCGGCAGCAGCAGCGTGGTAATGATGGTCTTGAGTCTATCGTCGGCAAGGCTGTAATTGGTGCCCGAGGCCAGTATCGGATCGAGCACCACCGGTATGCCCGGATATTCGGACAGCAGGACATGCACGGCCTCGGCAATATCGCTGCGCCCCAACATGCCGATCTTGAAGGCGGCCACCGGCATATCGTTGAGCACGGCGCGGGCCTGTTCGATCACCAACGTGGCGCTCAAGGCGGTATAGTCTTTCACGCCGCAGGTATCTTGAATGGTAATTGCGGTTATGACCGGTGCCGCCTGACAGCCCATGCTGGCCAGTGTTTCGATGTCGGCCTGTATGCCAGCCCCGCCCGTGGGGTCGTTACCGGCAAAGACCATCACCAGAGGAATTGATTGAGGAAAAGTTTCCATATTGATCATCCTTGGCATAGGAATAGTAAGGATTCACCGCGGCGTCCCGCAAGCGGCGTGCATTCAGGTTAGTGTACTTTATCCGCTGCGGGTAAATGATAAGATATTCATTCAGCGCTTGTAAAAAATTCTCCCAACCTTGCACCTGCGTGGACAGCTTTTTATGAAGACCTACATGTGCCTTATCTGCGGTTTTATTTATGATGAGGCTACCGGACTCCCGCAGGAAGGCATCCCGCCGGGGACGCGCTGGGAGGAAATTCCGCCGAATTGGCGCTGTCCCGAATGCGATGCCCGCAAGGAAGACTTTGAGATGATCGAGGTGTAATTGCTTATCGTCATGGCTTTTTGCAGCGCACTAAGGTATGATCTCGCATCAGGTACAACTTCACCTTCTTTAAAAATGTTGTTCCTGCCTACTTCATCGCTCTCTGCCCCTTCTGATTTCAGTTCATCTGAGTTTCAGTAAATCTCTGGCTGGTCGATGTGTTGCACCAGCGGATTTTCACTACCCTCGTGCTTTGTCGAAATGACGGCATGCGTTCTGCGCGCGCCGTTTATACTCAATGAGGAAACAAAATGTCTTTTAATGATTTAAATCTTAACCCTTCCCTACTCAAGGCCATCGCAGACAGCGGTTATACGACGCCCACGCCGATCCAGAGTCAATCGATTCCCCTGGTATTGGCCGGTCATGACATCATGGCCTCGGCGCAAACCGGCACCGGCAAGACCGCAGCCTTTATTCTGCCGACCTTGCAGCGCCTGGGCGTACCGGCCGTTGTGCAAGGCCGTGGCCCGCGTGTGCTGATCCTGACGCCGACCCGCGAGCTGGCCAGCCAGATCACCGATGCCGCGATTAAATACGGCAGACATCTGCGCTTCAAGATGGGCAGCATTTTAGGCGGTATGCCGTATCCGCCGCAGAATAAATTATTGTC
>JAYSPZ010000002.1:0-8767 GCA_043721815.1 Gammaproteobacteria bacterium
CCATGAATTTAGAGGCTCTCCAATCCCTGGTTCACGACGATATGCTCGCCGTGGACGGCTTGATACAGCAGCGCCTGCATTCCGAGGTTGCGCTGATTAATCAGTTGGGACAGTACATTATCAATAGCGGCGGCAAGCGTCTACGTCCGGTGCTGTTGCTGCTTTCCGCGCGCGCCTTGGCTTATACCGGCACCCAGCATGTGGTGTTGGCGGGCATCATCGAGTTCATTCATACCGCCACGCTGTTGCATGATGATGTCGTCGATGCCTCGGCCCTGCGTCGCGGACAGGAAACGGCCAATGTCATCTGGGGCAACGAGGCCAGTGTGCTGGTCGGTGATTTTCTCTATTCGCGCGCCTTCGAGATGATGGTGGAGGTGGGTGATATGCGCGTGATGGAGATCCTCGCGCATGCCACCAATATGATTGCCGAAGGCGAGGTATTGCAACTCCTCAATTGCCACAATGCCGATACCAGCGAAGAAAATTACCTACAGGTGATACGTTACAAGACCGCCAAACTGTTTCAGGCCGCCGCGCAGCTCGGCGCGGTGTTGAGCCGACAACCGGCACAAGTGGAGCAGGCCATGGCCCACTACGGCATGCACCTGGGCACCGCGTTCCAGCTCGTGGACGACGTGCTGGATTACAGTTCGTCAACCGACGAGATGGGAAAAAATATCGGCGATGATCTTTCCGAAGGCAAGCCGACCCTGCCCTTGATCCATGCCATGCGTAGCGGCACGGCCGAGCAGGCGGCACTTATTCGCCACGCCATTGAAACTGGCGGTCTTGAGAACATCGGCGCGGTGCGTGATGCCATTGAATCCACGGGGGCCATCGCGTACACTGCGCGCTCGGCGGCAAGCGAGGCGGGCAAGGCCAAAGAGGCGCTGACACACCTCCCTCCCTCGCCCTACCGGGACGCACTGCATGCCCTGGCCGAGTTTTCCGTAAACCGTGCTTATTAGTAGATAACGCAGGCCGCGAACAGCCTGTGCCGAGTTTAGCTCGCAGGCGCAAACTGCCTGCTCGGCGGGGTGTAGCTCAGCTTGGTAGAGCGCTTGCTTCGGGAGCAAGAGGTCGCAGGTTCGAATCCTGTCACCCCGACCAATATACTCGATGGCCGGATTCCCAATTCAACATCCCCAGCGCTTACCATAAGCCACTTAGTTTCAACCCTTCCCGCACATGATCCATGAACACTAATGGCTACGACGACACAGATTAATTACGAAGGCGTTGAGCGCCTGCCGCTTTCGACCTTTACGGAAAAGGCGTACCTGGATTACTCCATGTACGTCATTCTCGATCGTGCGCTGCCGCATATCGGCGATGGTCTCAAGCCGGTACAGCGCCGCATTATCTACGCGATGTCGGAACTGGGTCTGTCCGCCTCGGCAAAATATAAAAAATCCGCGCGCACGGTCGGCGATGTGCTCGGCAAATTTCATCCGCACGGCGATGTCGCCTGTTATGAGGCCATGGTGCTCATGGCGCAGCCGTTTTCCTACCGTTATCCGCTGGTTGACGGCCAGGGCAACTGGGGCGCGCCCGATGATCCAAAATCCTTCGCCGCGATGCGCTATACCGAGGCCAAGCTCTCGCTATTTTCCGAGATTTTACTGGCGGACATAGGCTTGGGCACGGTCGATTGGGTGCCCAACTTCGATGCCACGCTGGAGGAGCCCGCGCTGCTGCCCGCGCGCCTGCCGCATGTGCTGCTGAACGGTACGACCGGCATCGCGGTAGGCATGTCCACCGATATTCCGCCGCACAATGTGCGCGAAATAACGAATGCCTGCATTCATTTGCTGGAGCATCCCAAGGCCAGTGTCGCCGAGTTGTGCGAGCACGTGCTGGGCCCGGATTACCCAACCGAGGCGGAGATCATCAGCGCGCCGGCCGATATTCGCCGCATCTATGAGACCGGCAATGGTTCGGTGCGCATGCGTGCGCGTTACGAGATCGAGGACGGCGAGGTGGTTATTACCGCGCTGCCTTATCAAACCTCCGGCGCTAAGATACTCGAGCAGATCGCCGCGCAGATGAATGCTAAAAAACTGCCCATGATCGAAGACCTGCGCGATGAGTCCGATCATGAAAATCCCACGCGCCTGGTCCTGGTGCCGCGCTCCAATCGCGTCGAGTTCGAGCCTTTGATGGCCCATTTATTTGCCACTACCGATCTTGAGCGCAGCTATCGCGTGAACATGAATATGATCGGCACCAGTGGTCGGCCCCAGGTGAAAAACCTGCGCGAGACGCTGAGCGAATGGCTGGAGTTTCGCACCGAGATCGTGCGGCGGCGTCTGCAATATCGCCTCGACAAGGTCACCGCGCGCCTGCATATCCTCGATGGTTTGCTCATTGCGTTTCTCAATATCGACGAAGTGATTGCCATCATTCGCAAGGAGGACAAGCCCAAGCCGGTATTGATGCAGCGCTTCAAACTCAGCGATATTCAGGCCGAGGCGATCCTGGACTTAAAACTGCGCCAGTTAGCGAAGCTGGAGGAAGTGAAGATACGGAGTGAGCAGCAGGAGTTCGCCGACGAGCGCGGCCAAATCGAGAAGACGCTGGCCTCGAAACAACGGCTCAAGACCTTGATCCGCAAAGAGCTTGTGGAGGATGCCGAGAAATACGGCGATGCACGCCGCTCGCCGCTCATCGTGCGCGAGGCCGCTCAGGCCCTGGCCGAGACCGAACTCGTGCCCACTGAGCCGATTACCGTGGTGCTCTCGGAGAAGGGCTGGGTGCGTGCCGCGAAGGGACACGATATTGACGCGCAAGGCTTGGGCTATAAGGCAGGCGACAATTTCAAGGCCGCCGCCTCGGGCCGCAGTAATCAGCTTGCCGTATTTATCGATTCCACCGGCCGTTGTTATTCGCTGCCTGCGCACACGCTGCCATCGGCGCGCGGTCAGGGCGAACCGCTGACCGGACGCCTGCAGCCGCCGGAGGGCACCAATTTCGTCGGCGTTCTCTTGGGCAATCCCGATGACGTGTATTTACTCGGCACCGATGCAGGCTACGGATTTATCGCCAGGCTCGGCGACTTATATGCCAAGAACAAGGCCGGTAAGGCCGTGCTCAATGTGTCCAAGGGTGCGCAGATTTTAATGCCCGCGCCGGTGAGCGCACTGAAAACCGATCTACTGGCCGCCGTCACGCTGGAGGGGCATTTGTTGATTAGTCCGCTCGGTGATCTGCCATTGCTGGCGAAGGGCCGGGGTATCAGGTTTATCAATATTCCCGCGGCACGATTTGCCAAGCGCGTAGAGTTCGTCGCTTCTGTGGTGTGCGTTCCACAAGGTAAGAGCCTGATGATTTATGCAGGGCAGCGTCATCTCAATTTAAAGGCAACCGACCTGGCGCATTACAAGGGTGAACGGGGCAGACGCGGGCTAAAATTGCCCAGAGGCTTTCAACGGGTCGATAAATTGGCTATCGGCGATTAGCCGGATGTCGGCAAACACGCCGTGTAAGGCTTGAAGTTTCCCCTGTCAGCCCCCATCTTTAATTACGCCTTCAACCCACGCGGAGTCTATTCATGAAACGAATTTTGCTATTCATCGCCACCAACATTGCGGTATTGCTAGTGCTGAGCATCGTGTTGCGGCTGCTCGGCGTGGACACTGCCCTCGAACAGCAAGGCGGAGGCCTTAATCTGCAAGGCTTGTTGATAATGGCCGCCGTGATCGGTATGGGCGGGTCGTTTATCTCGCTGGCCATATCCAAGTGGAGCGCGAAGCGCATGACCGGCGCGCGGGTCATCGAACAGCCGGGTAATCCCACCGAAAAGTGGTTGTTTGATACGGTCAAGCGCCAGGCCCAGAAGGCCGGTATCGGCATGCCTGAGGTCGCCATCTTCGATGCCGCCGAACCTAACGCCTTCGCCACCGGCATGAACCGCAACAACGCACTGGTCGCGGTGAGCTCCGGGCTGTTGAGTGCCATGAGCCAGGACGAGGTCGAAGCGGTTCTGGCCCATGAGATTAGCCATGTTGCGAACGGCGATATGGTGACCCTGGCGCTCATCCAGGGTGTCGTCAACACCTTTGTCATCTTCCTGTCGCGAGTGGTGGGCTACGTGGTTGATCGTGTGGTGCTCAAGAATGATCGCGGCCACGGCATCGGCTTCTTCGTCACCACGATGGTGGCGCAGCTGGTGCTGGGGGTGCTGGCCTCGATGATCGTCATGTGGTTCAGTCGCCAGCGTGAATTCCGTGCCGACGCGGGCAGCGCGCGCCTCGAAGGACCCAACAAGATGGTCGCTGCACTGGAGCGGCTCAAACAGTCGCATCAGGCACCGTTGCCGGATCAACTTGCCGCGTTCGGCATCTCCGGCGGCATCGGCCACGGAATGAAGCGCCTGTTCATGTCGCACCCGCCGCTGGATGAGCGCATCGCGGCCTTGCGTGTAATCCCCACCTAAGAATTGTCTGTACCGCACAAGGATGTGCGGCTCATTAAGTAAACGGAATTTCTCTCGCCGGAATGGCCGATTAAGGCCCGCAAGGATAGAATACGCACTTTTGCACCGTCCTTAAGAGAAAACCAGATGCCCCTGATCCGCCCCTTCGCCGGACTACGCCCCACACCTGATCACGCCGCCGACGTTGCGGCCCCACCCTACGATGTTCTGAATACGGAAGAGGCGCGCCTGCGTGCCGCCGGCAAGCCGTGGAGTTTTTTACATATCTCCAAGCCCGAGATCGACTTGCCGACCGGCACCGATCCGTATAGCCCGGTGGTCTACGCCAAGGCCGTGGAAAATCTGGCGCACTTAATGGAGCAGGGCATCCTCAAGCGCGATGCCGAGCCGTACTATTATCTCTATCGGCTGGTAATGGGCGAACATACGCAGACCGGCCTGGTGGCCGCCGCCTCGGTGGCGGCTTACAAAAATAATCGCATCCGCAAGCACGAATACACACGCCCCGATAAAGAGGATGACCGCGTGCGTCAAATTGATGCCTTGAACGCACAGACCGGCCCGGTGATGCTGACCTACCGCCACTCTACCGTGATTGATGAGGTCGTTAAGCGGCTCACTGCTGGAGCGTCTGAATTCGATATTGCTGCCGATACCGGTGTCCGTCATAGCCTGTGGGTGGTGCGTGATCCGGCAGACGCAGCGCAGTTATCGACGGCCTTCGAGGCCGTGGGCGATCTGTATATTGCCGATGGGCACCATCGTTGCGCAGCCGCCGCACGCATTGCGGCGAGCCGCAGTGTCGCTAATTCTGCGCATAAGGGAGATGAAGCCTACAATTATTTCCTGGCCGTGATATTGCCCGATAACCAGATGCAGATTCTGGATTACAACCGTGTCATCCGCGACCTGAATGGCCTGTCGCCCAAGGAATTTATTGAGCGCCTAAGACAATACTTTACACTCGATGCAAGCACCCAGGCAGTCAGCCCTAGCCGTGCCGGTGAGTTTGGTCTCTATCTGGCGGGACAGTGGTATCGTGTGGCTATTCATCCGCAGCGCATCCCGCAGCACGATCCGGTGGCGCGTCTGGATGTGAGTTTACTGGCAGATTATTGTCTGGCACCGCTGCTGGGCATTGGCGATGCGCGCCGTGACAAGCGCATCGATTTTGTCGGCGGCATCAGAGGCTTGGCGGAACTTGAAAGGCGCGTCGACTCCGGCGAGATGGCCGTCGCATTTTCACTGTTTCCAACGAGTATGTACGACCTCATGGCGGTTGCCGATGCGGGCGAGGTGATGCCGCCCAAGTCTACCTGGTTTGAACCTAAGCTGGCCGATGGGCTGGTGTCGCATATTTTGGACTAACGACTATTCGGCATTCCCCGAGAAATCATAATTAAGCGTCGCGCTCGGTTTTTGCAAATAAAATCCCTGTACGTAATTAACGCCGCACTGCCATAACACCGCGAGGGTACCGGCATCTTCCACGTTTTCAGCGATAGTCGTAATCTTCAAGGCATGCGCTGCCTCATTAATGGCCTTCACGGCGGCCTGATTTTGTGCGTTGGTGGAAAGTGTGGCCTGGAAAGAGGCATCGATTTTCAGATAATTGATCCCCGCAGGCATGTGCTTCAGGGACTTGAGCGAATTTGCATTTGCGCCAAAATGGTCGAGGCAAAAACCGCAACGCAATTCCTTCAGCCCCTTAATGAAGGCTTGAGCTTCCGGTAGGTGGCTCGCGACCGTAGTCTCGCTCAGTGTAAACACCAGACTATCGGCCTCCAGCCTGGCAGCCTTAATCATATTGCTGATCCACGGGAGCAGGGACTCATCAACAAGCGTTTGCTCAAATAGTTTGATGAAGAAGGTCAGCTTGGTACCGGCGCGTCGTTTGGTAACCAGAACCTCAATGGCATGGGTAATAATCCAGCGATCGATAGAGTTATTCAAGCCGACGTGTTCCGCAGCAGGCAGAAATTTATCCGGTTTAATCTCATTTCCGCCCGCATCCAGCATACATACCGTTATCTGATAATTCTCGCCGGGCAGGCCGTGCAGGCTGACAATGGGCTGGTAGAGTAAACGGAACAGGTTGGTATCCAGGGCCTTCTGGATATGGCCTTTTTGCTCCTGGATTTTCCCCTTGGCACTGCGCGCCTCTGCGTCGGGGCTATAAAGATAAATTTTATTGCCGCCTGCAATTTTTAGCTCCGCGCTGGCCTTATAGATGTCGGACAAAAGCTGTTTGCTATGGAGGATATATTCTGCAATGAGTCCAATGACAATCCGGCAGGTCATGGTGATAGGTTGTCCGGCGGCATCAAACGTCTTTTCTTCCAGGGTCTTGCGTATGTTCTCGGCAAGCTGCTGGGCCTGCTCGATCTCGGCATCCTGAAGGAGCATACAAAAAACGTCCTCATCGAAGTAGGCAAGTGAACTTGATTCATCCACCTGACTACGCAACTGTGTAGCTATATCGCGCAGCACGAGATCGCTTGCCGCAATGCCCACATTCCCCTTGATGGTCTGAAAATTATCGAGCTGTATGTAGAGTAGAATACTATTATCGGACTGGCTGGCCGCCTTGGCCACAGCAGACTCGATCTGCTCAAAAAAGTAACGGCGGTTATATAAGCCGGTCAACAGATCTTGCTGACTTAAGGTCTTTATCTTCTTTTCAAATTCCTGATCCTGGGAAAGATCCTGAATAATGATCTCGGTACAGGCCTCACCATCGATGCTGGCAGGTGAGAATTTCATCCTGGCACTGAAGGTTCTGCTGTCGGTATGTAAGCCGTTCACCTCCAGCTCCTTGGTGCTTTCTTCATCCATGGCATAGGTGCGCAAAAAATCCTTGAAGCGTGCATGATCGGACGGCGCAACCAAATCCATTATTGGCGTACCCTCCAACTCCTCGGTCGTTTGATAGCCGAACATACGCAGATAAACGGAGTTGGCGTAGATGTGCATGCCGTCATGTACATAGGCGATGGCATCGCGTGAGCTGTCGATTAATGACCGGCATCTCTTTTCGGTTTCGCGGAACGCCTTCAGACAGCGCCGGTATTCACGACGTCCTTCAAGGTCTTTGTATTCGCGCGTAACCACTAACTGCACAAGCTCACTCTGACTCTTGGGAACAACATCGCGTGCCCCTGCATTGAAGAACTCGACGGTCGAGGGTCCCGCAGAGCTTTCCGAGAATACGATAAAGGAAATGTCCTTACCGGTTTTTTTGATTAGCACGAGTGCCTGCTGTACGGTGAAATCGGCGAGCGTCGAGTTGCACAGGACAATATCCGGCATCTGCTCCTTCAAGGCTGCCTGCAGGTTGTCGTGATTATGGGCACGCGTTGCCCTGACACCGTAGCCCGCCCGGCGCATCAGATTGATGATGGCCTCTGCATCGTTCGAAGAGTCATCCACTATGATTAATCGAAGGAGATTTTCCTTCATGTTGCGCCCCCGGCCAATGCGTAAAGAGTTTTAAGTTGTGCGGATTCTAACCGACCTGCGCGTTTAGCAAAACTATAGTCTTTAAGGTCAACGATCGGTTGCCGATCAAGCGGGGACAGAAAATACCGCCTGCTTGAAGCGAGCCCCTTGTTCTTCACGCACCAGACGCGGGACAAGGTAGCCGGGTAGAACCGTGCGTAATTGCTCCATGATCTGACAGGCACGCAGTTCGCTGACTTCAAAGTGGGCCGTTCCCTTGACCCTGTCCAGCAAGTGCAGATAATAAGGCGTGACCCCCGCATCAAATAATACCTCACTCAAGTTCGTCAGCGCCGTGGCGGAATCATTGACACCGCGCAGCAATACCGACTGATTAAATAGGGTTACTCCCTGTGCCGCCAGAGCCGTTAGCGCAATGCGCACGCCTTCATCAATCTCATTGGCATGGTTGGCATGCACGACCATGACAGGTTTTAGACGGGTACCGGTTAACCAATCGAGCAGGGCGGCATCCACGCGTTCCGGCAATACAATGGGCAGGCGCGTATGAATACGCAGGTATTTGAGGTGCGGAATTTCCTCCAGACGGCTTACCAGTGTACTCAGGCGCTGGTCGCTCAGGCTCAGTGGATCGCCACCGCTCAGGATGACCTCGCGAATGCCGGTATCGGCACGAATATACTCTATGGCCGCATCCCACTGTTGCGAGCCGGGGTTGGCGGCGGCGTAGGGAAAGTGGCGACGGAAACAAAAGCGGCAGTGGATGGCGCAGGCCCCGGTGGTGACCAGCAATACGCGGCCGTGATACTTGTGCAACAGGCCGGGGACGGGCATGGCGGCAAGGTCGCCCACCGCATCGAAGCTGAATCC
>JAYSPZ010000003.1:0-5000 GCA_043721815.1 Gammaproteobacteria bacterium
TTTTTCGACAAGCGCTCGAAGTTTGTGCACTACCGGCCGCGCACTGCAATCTTGAATAATCTTGAATTCGACCACGCGGATATCTTTCCCGACCTCGCGGCCATCGAGCAACAATTTCACCATCTGGTGCGCACCGTACCCGGTGCGGGCCTGATCGTCGCCAATGCAGGCGAGGCGAGTATCGAGCGCGTACTCGCGCGCGGCTGTTGGACACCCGTCGAAAAATTTCCTGATCCTGCCGGCTGGAGCTTGATTCATGATGCGCAGGGAGCCGCTATCGAGATTGCCTTTCAGGGCAAGATCCAAGGCGTGCTGAACTGGGATCTGCTCGGTACGCACAACCGGCATAATGCCCTGGCGGCGATTGCCGCCGCCCGCCATGTGGGCATCGCGCCCGCCCACGCGATCAGTGCCTTGCAGGAATTCCGTAACGTGAAGCGGCGCATGGAGATACGCGCCGTGATTAACGGCATTACGATTTACGATGACTTCGCCCATCATCCGACCGCCATCACCACGACCTTGCAGGGGCTGCGCGCCAAGTTGGGGGCGGGATTACATCAACGCATAATCGCCGTACTCGAACCGCGTTCCAATACCATGCGCATGGGCGTGCACCGCGACACCCTCGCCCCCGCCCTGAGCGGCGCAGACAGCGTAATACTGTACGCGCCAGCGAATCTAGGTTGGGATCTTTCCGCCATTGCCGTACAAATAGGCCCCAAGGCGCGTGTGTTTCATTCCACGGCCAGCATTGCTGACTGTCTTGCCAAAGAGACACGGGCAGGCGACCATGTACTCATTATGAGCAACGGCGGCTTCGATGGACTGCACGAGCAGCTGATAACAACCCTCCAGGCACCCGGATAATGTAGGATTCTCTTATGCGCACGCACAACTTAAAGAATAACCACCGACTATGAGCCGTCACGCTATTGCGCTGGCCATGACCGGTGCCTCGGGTGCCGCCTATGGTCTGCGTCTTTTGGAATGCCTGCTGGGCGCTGGTAAACAGGTCTACCTGATGGTCTCGGCACCGGCGCAGATGGTCATTGCGATGGAGACCGACCTGAAGTTGCCGAGTCGGCCCAGCGAAATGGCTGATCTTTTCAGCGCACGCTACGCGGCACAACCTGGACAATTGCAGGTGTTTGCGAAGGAAGACTGGATGGCGCCGGTGGCAAGCGGTTCCAGTGCCCCTGCGGCCATGGTGGTCTGCCCGTGCACCGCCGGCACGCTTTCCGCGATTGCCTGCGGAGCCAGCAACAAGCTCATCGAGCGCGCCGCCGATGTTGTGTTGAAAGAGCAACGTAAACTTATTTTAGTGCCGCGCGAGATGCCGTTCTCTGTCATCCACCTGGAAAATATGCTGCGCCTGGCGCGTATGGGCGCGATTATCCTGCCGGCCAACCCCGGCTTCTATCATCGGCCGCGCACCATCAATGACCTCGTCGATTTTGTCGTGGCGCGCATCCTCGATCATCTGGATATTGAACATGCCCTGACGGATCGCTGGGGTGAACCGGGACCAGGTGAGGCGTAATTTTACCCCGCCAGCACTACAGCGCGGATACACGCAGGCACAAGCAGGCCAGCCAGCCTGGCCTTATTTTTTGCTTTTCTACCCTGAAAAATTCAAGGATGAATTTTTCAGGGTTTCCATAAGTCTTCTTTTTCCGTTTCCTCCCGCCGTCCATCTTTAATGCCGGAAGTATTACGTTTACGTGCGCGGGGGTGTGCCTGATCGTAGACCTTGGCCAGGTGCTGAAAGTCGAGATGGGTATAAATCTGCGTGGTGGCGATGTCGGCATGACCCAGTAACTCCTGCACCGCGCGCAGATCGCCGCTGGATTCGAGCAGATGGCTGGCAAACGAGTGGCGCAGTTGATGCGGATGCACGGGGATGTCCAAACCTTGTTTCAACGACCACTCGCGTATGCGTAATTGCACGGCGCGCGGGGTGAGGCGCTGTCCGCGACGGCCGATGAACAGAGCCTTCTCATCCGGCTGCACCGCTGTTATGAGTTGTGCGCGCACCAGCATCCACGCGCGTAACGCCGCGCAGGCATGACGTCCGACCGGCACGACGCGCTCCTTTTTGCCCTTGCCCGTCACGCGTACAAGTTTATCGTGCAAATCCAATTTACCGATGTCCAGGCCGATGAGTTCCGCCAAACGCAACCCGGAGGAATACATCAATTCCATGAGCGCGCGATCGCGACAGACCAAAATATCCCCCGTCGGAAGCTCTAACAGATGTCCGACCTGATCGACATCCAGGGTGCGCGGTAAGCGACGCGGTGATTTGGGTGTAACGATACCGAGCGCCGGATTGAAGCGCACCTCACCCTCACGCATTAGGTAATGGTAAAAAGAACGTAGCGCGGACAGGTTGCGCTGTATGCTGCGGCCGCGCAAGCCGCTACGGTGGCACCAGGCCACATAGTTGCTGACTTGATTGGCGCGCAGATCTTTCCAGCCGGTAATTTCGTTTTTTTCGCAAAACGCCGCGAGCTTGGCCAGATCGCGTCGATACGCCTCTTGAGTATGAGCTGAGAGACTGCGCTCGCTATGCAGATGGGTAAAAAATTTCTCCAGCCAGTCCCGATCCTGCACGTGCATGTCTTAAACGTGTCGGCCTAGACTTCCAGGTACGGCATCAGCACGCGACTGATGGTGATGCCCATGGAGTTCAGGAATAAGGTACCCATCGCCGGATGAAAACGCTCGGCATCGAAGCTGCCCACGGCGAGTATGCCGAAACACGCTTCGTCCTCAGCGGACGATTTACGCAGGGGGATAAGGGCCGTAGAGGCGACTTCCCCGGCACGTTCCTGAAATAAATAGTGGGCTTGTGCGGGGGTAAGTTTGCCACACACGGATTTCCCCACCTCCAGAATTTTATTGAACGCCGCCAAGGCAGCGGCCAGGGTAACCGCGCTATGTTCCGCGAAGGCAAAGGTCAATAGAACATTCGAATCATCGAGTGGTGCCCGGGGTGAGGCGAATAAACGCACTGCGATCAGATCGGCATTGAAGTCGTTACGCAAGGTGTCGTGTACGATAAAGAAAATGTCGCTGAGGCTTTCCGCCTCCATGAGGACTAATGTGAACCGCTGCAAGCGTTCCGTGAGGCGGTCGTTCTCGCGCGCGATTTGCACCAGATCTGTCAACTCGTGCCGAAGCTGACGATTCTGATCGCGCAATACTGCGACCTGCCGCTCAATCAAAGATATGCTGTCACCGCTGGCGTGCGGCACCGTTAACTCGGCGAGCAGATGGATATTGGCAAGAAAAAAATCGGGGTGCGTGCGCAAATATTCGCTTACCTCTTTCTCAGTGAGTTCATCGTCCAGGCCCGGTAATGTTTTCATACGATTATCTCCCCCTCGAATACGTGAGTTGCCGGACCCGTCATCCATACGGGTTCCGTTCCGCCGTTCCAGTTTACCAGCAGCGTTCCGCCCGGCAAATCGACCTTGACCTTATTATCCAACCAACCCTGGCGTCGGCCTGCTACCACTGCCGCGCATGCACCTGTGCCACAGGCCAGCGTCTCGCCCACACCGCGCTCATAAACGCGCAGCCGGATATGTGAACGATCCACCACCTCCATAAACCCGACATTAACCCGCGCCGGAAAACGCGCGTGCGTCTCAAGTTGTGGCCCGAGTGTGCTCACCGGTGCGCGTACAACATCGTCAACACGCAACACCGCATGCGGGTTGCCCATGGATACGACGCTTAATTGAAGATCCTGACCATCGACCTGCACAGCATGGCTTAGCGCATCGGCATCCGCCACAAACGGGATTTCGTGCGGGGCGGTACGCGGCACGCCCATCTCCACACTCACCTGCCCATCGGCTTCGATGCGGGGCCGAATCACACCGCACATCGTCTCCACGACGAGTTCGTTTTTGGCGGTCAATCCCTGGTCGCGCACAAAACGCGCAAAGCAACGTGCCCCGTTGCCGCACTGTTCCACCTCGCCTCCGTCGGCATTGTAGATGCGATAAGCAAAGTCGGCGCTGGGGTCGCGCGCGGCCTCGACCAGCAAAACTTGATCGCAGCCCACACCAAAATGACGATCGGCAATCTGGCGTATCTGCTCAGGGGTCAATAATAGTGGGCGCGTCAGGGCATCGATCATGACAAAATCATTGCCCAGCCCGTGCATTTTGGTAAATTTTATCAACATGCGCGTAGGGTACAGCCTCGGTAACTCTTTGCAAAGGGCGACCTCAAAATGCCGTGACTCTGATGAGAATCTAAGTTAGATGTGTCATTGTGTACTAGGTTAAGCTAGGTGCCAGGTCAAGCCTATTAAGATGCCGCATGTTTAACAATCTGTTCCATAAATTAAAAACCCACCCTTCACGCGGATTGCGTATCAGCGCCGGCATTCTGCTGGTAATTTTCGGCCTGCTGGGATTCTTGCCGATCGTGGGTTTTTGGATGATACCCCTGGGCGTTATTTTGCTGTCAGTCGACTTTCATTGGGCACGCCGCATGCGCCGCACATTGGAAGTCTGGTACGGCCGCCGCAAGCGGAAAAAGCTGCGCAGACCACCGGACACGCAGGATTAATTTACATTGCAGCTTAGGTAGATTTGCGTCCTCCCTTCAACCCTTCCATGATTAACATCAGCGCACCGATAGTAATCGCCGAATCGGCAATATTGAATGTCGGCCAATGCCAAGTGCCGTAGTAGACATCGATAAAGTCGATCACATAACCCAGTTGAATGCGATCCCACACATTGCCCAAGGCCCCACCTGCGATCAGGGAAAGCGCGGCGGCCATCCACGTCTCGGCGGGCGATAAGCGCCTTATCCACTGCACGATCACCACCGTAACGACTATTGCAATCGCAGTAAAAAGCCAGCGCTGCCATCCCCCAGCCTGACTCAAAAAACTGAACGCGGCACCTTGGTTGTGCATCAACGTGAGATTAAAAAACGGCAGTATGTTTAGCGGCTCATGTAAATTCAGTGAG
>JAYSPZ010000004.1:0-5888 GCA_043721815.1 Gammaproteobacteria bacterium
GTTATTTCAAAGCGGGATTAAACAATCACTGATCGACACGCAGGCAGCGGCTGCCCGCCCTGGCGTGATTAAAAATCTGCAATTGCTTGCATCAAAACCGGACGATCCCACAGCACCAGTCGAACTACAACGGATCGCCCAATCATTTCCGTCGGCCATCTTCACAGGTTTGTCTTTTTACGATATTCGTGGTCATGAAGTGGCGCGTACAGGGTATTTTTCCCGAAAGCATGATCTGCGTGTTCCCCTAAAATCGAATAACCACGCATTCCTGTTATGGGACGGGCAATTTATTCTGCAAGCCAGTAGCGATATTCTCGATCAACAGGGCCGCCGCATCGGCATGGTCAAGACGGAAGCCAATTTGTTACATCTGACCCTTGCCTTCGGCAATACAGAGTCAATCGGGAAAACCAGCGAATTCGGCGTGTGTGCGCCATTGGCAGACGATAAGAGGAGTATGGACTGTTTCCTGAGCAGAGCTTCCGGAATAAATTTCAAGCGTCTTCCCCGCGTGATGGCGGGTGAACGATTGCCTCAGGACTACGCCCTGAATGGGGAGGCCGGTGTCCTTGATACCAAGGATTACCGGCGAGAGCAAGTCATCGCAGCCTATGCGCCAATGGGCGCGTTTGGCCTTGGCATGGTGATGAAGATAACCCCAGTGGAGTTGTACAAGCCGGTGACCGAGCAGTTGAAGTTCATCGCGCCGCTGCTGGCGGCATTGGTGATGGTAGGTATGCTGCTGCTGCATGTTCTGGTGAGGCCGCTGGTGCGCAAGCTGATCGATTCGGAGCGGGTGACGCGTGCTACGAGTACTCTGCTGCGCGAGAGTGAGGAGCGTCTGCGGCTGGCGCTGGATGCTGCGCATATGGGCACTTTCGATTGGGATGTCCCGAACAACCGCATCACTTGGTCGCGCTGGCACGAAGAGCTGTGGGGTTATCAGCCAGGCGAGTTTAGTGGCACGTACGAAGCATTTGCGCAGCGCGTACACCCGGACGACATCCCCGGCATCAACACCGAGGTTACTCGCTGCATTGCTGTACGCGAGCCGTTCGTGCGCGAGTTCAGAGTGGTCTGGCCCGATGCCAGTACGCACTGGATTGCCGCTCACGGCGAGTTCACGTTCGACAGTGACGGCCAGCCGCTGCACATGCGCGGCGCGGTAGTGGAGATTACCGAACGCAAGCGAGCGGAGGCTTTGCTCACCAGCGAGAAAAGAACTCTGGAAATGACGGCCGAAGACGCGCCATTGAGCGAGATTCTCGATGCGATCGCACGCAACGTCGAGGCGGTGTCCAGCGATGCGCTGTGTTCCATACTCCTATTGGATGCCGATGGCATCCACTTGCAGCACGGTGCCGCCCCCAGCCTCCCGGAAGACTACAACCGCGCCATTCATGGGAAAGCGATCGGGCCACAAGGCGGCTCTTGCGGTACTGCTGTGTATCGTAATCAACCGGTTATCGTCACCGATATTGCAACCGACCCGCTGTGGGATAATTATCGCGCGCTGGCCTTGTCGCACGGACTGCGCGCCTGTTGGTCCACGCCCATCAGGTCGGCCAACGGACGAGTCCTGGGCAGCTTCGCCCTGTATTACCGCGAACCTCGGGGTCCCGGCCCGGCCGACTTCGAGATCATCTCACGCATGACGCATCTGTCGGCCATCGCTATCGAACGCAATCGGGCCGAAGAGGAGATACGCCAGATCAACCTCAACCTCGAGCGGCGCGTGCTCGAGCGCACCACCGAGCTACAAGCCGCCAACCAGGAGCTCGAGGCATTCAGCTACTCGGTGTCGCACGATCTGCGCGCGCCGCTGCGCTCCATTGACGGCTTCAGTCAGGCGGTGCTCGAAGATTGTGCGGACAAGCTGGACGATCAGGCCAAGGATTATCTCAACCGCGTGCGCGGTGCTACACAGCGTATGGGGCATCTCATTGATGATCTGCTCACCCTGTCACGCGTCACGCGCACAGAGATGCGGCGCAGGACTGTCGACCTCAGCGCACTCGCCGCCGAGGTGATCGCAGAACTTCAGAACAGTGAGCCTAAGCGCCGGGTGAACTGGCAGATCGAACCAGGACTGATCGCAGAGGGCGACACCCAACTGCTGCATGTGATGCTGGTCAACCTGCTCGGCAACGCCTGGAAGTTCACCGGCAAAACGGCCAACGCAAAGATCGGGTTCGGCACGATGCGTAACGCCAAGGGCACAAGGGATTTCTTCGTGCGCGACAATGGTGTCGGCTACGATATGGCCTATGCCGGAAAAATGTTCGATGCCTTCCAGCGTCTGCACCTGGCCAGCGAATTCCCCGGTACCGGAGTCGGATTGGCCACGGTGCAGCGCATTGTGCACCGCCACGGTGGCCGGGTCTGGGCCGAGGGTACGGAGGGGAAAGGCGCGACGTTTTACTTTACCCTGTGACTGAGTCTGATCCCGGTCAGGCCAAAATGCAGTTCACTTAACCGTTCGTGGTAGATTGTTGTCGTTTCTATTTAGGAATGGAATTCGGCCCTAGTTACAAAGGAGAGGCTAATGAAACAAAAGACCATTTTACTTGTGGAAGACAATCCCGACGATGAAACGCTGACCTTGCGTGCCCTCAGGAAGAACAATATCCTGAACGAAGTAATTGTGGTGCGCGACGGTCAGGAGGCACTCGATTATTTCTTCGGCGAGGGTGCGTCCGAACGGCCCGCTCCGACCGTAGTGTTGCTGGACCTGAAACTGCCCAAGGTCGATGGGCTGGAGGTACTGCGGCGCATCCGCGCTGACCGGCAAACATGTATACAGCCAGTGGTAATTTTGACCTCTTCCAGCGAGGAACAAGATATCATCACCGGCTATCGTCTCGGCACCAACAGCTACATCCTCAAGCCGGTGGACTTCGAACAATTCGTGGAGGCTATCCACCAGCTCGGGATCTACTGGCTGGTGTTGAACGAATCGCCGGGACAAAAATGGTTAAGCCGATGACCACCCCACTACGCGTTCTGATCATCGAGGACTCGGAGAACGATGCCGAGCTGCTGCTACGCGAGCTGCGGCACGGCGGCTATGCGCCCGAATTTGAACGGGTGGAGACACCCGAGGGACTGAATAACGCGCTGTCCCAACAATCCTGGGACATTATCATCTCCGACTACGCGATGCCGCGCTTCAACGGCTTGCAAGCGCTGAAGCTTATGCAGAGAAAAGAGATTGACATCCCGTTCATCATCATCTCAGGATCAATCGGCGAGGATGTCGCAGTCGCGGCAATGAAGGCCGGTGCCCACGATTATCTGATGAAAGGCAACCTAGCACGCCTGCTGCCCGCCATCGAGCGCGAACTGCGCGAGGTGCGTGTGCGGCAGGGACAGCGACAGGCGAATGAAACCATCCAGCGCCTCGCCTACACCGACCCGGTCACCGGCTTGCCGAACCGCACCCGGTTCCGCGAACTGGTGCAGGAAGCTGTGCTTGTTGCGCAACGCGAACAACGCTCTATCGCCCTGCTGCTGATGGATCTTGACCGTTTCAAGGAGGTCAACGACACGCTCGGCCATGTCCGTGGCGACAGCCTGCTGCTGCAAGTTGCCCTGCGCTTGCGTAACGCGTTGTTTGAGCCCGACGTGGTCGCGCGGCTGGGCGGCGATGAATTCGGCATACTGCTGCCGCGACTTGCGACAACCGGCGATGTGGGAATTGTCATCAAAAAACTGCATGATTGCCTGGAAACGCCATTCATGATTGGCGGCATTCCAATCTCCGTCGAGGCCAGCATCGGCGTAGCGACCATGCCCGAACACGCCGACAATGCGGATACATTGCTGCAGCGGGCGGACATTGCCATGTACCGCGCCAAGCAGATGGCGAGCGACTACGCCGTCTACGCGCCTGAACTCAATCCTCACAGCCCCGAGCGGCTCGGGCTTATGGCAGAGTTGCACGATGCGATCGATCAAGACCAGTTGCTACTGCATTTCCAGCCGAAGGTGGAGCTTAAAACCAGGCGCATCGTCGGTGTCGAGGCCTTGGTACGCTGGCAACACCCGCACCTCGGTTTGCTTTTTCCCGACAAATTTATCCCTGACGCGGAAAAAACCGGACTCATCGGCCCGCTAACCCACTGGGTGATGATCGATGCCTTAAGCTACTGCAAACAATCGCACCTCGATGGTTCGAGACTAAGGATCAGTGTGAATCTCTCGGCACGCTCACTGCACGATCCGCATCTGCCGAGAATGATAGAGCTTGCGTTCGCGGCAACCGGTACCGAGCCGGGCCAGTTGATGCTGGAAGTCACCGAAAGCGCCATCGTACTCGACCCGAAGCGCGCCGAGGAGAACCTGGTGACACTGAGCAGCATGGGCGTATTGCTCTCCATTGACGACTTCGGCACCGGCTACACCTCGCTCTCCAGTCTCAAGAATATTCCCATCAACGAAATCAAGATCGACAAGTCGTTCGTCACCAATATGCTGATGGATGAAGAAGACGCAATGATCGTGCGTACGGTGATCGATCTCGGCCATAACTTCGGTCTCACCGTGGTCGCGGAAGGCGTGGAAACAAACGAGGTGTTGGATGCCCTTACCGCCCTCGGTTGTGACGAGGCACAAGGCCATCTCATCGGCAAACCGCAGACTTGCGATCTGCTGAAAAGCTGGCTCTCGACATCCTCCTGGAAAATCTGACCGGCCGACGCTGTCTATAGCTTTTTGATAAACACCATGGACTTGCGCCGATAGTTATACAAGGCCTGGCGCGCTACCGGCAAGGTCTTGATGTCCGCCTTGCAAAAGCCGCGCTCGACAAACCAGTGCGCGGTCTGCGTCGTCAATACGAACAGGCTGCGAACCGGGCCTTGCCGCGCCTCCTGTTCGATAAATTGCAGCAGCGCTTCGCCACGACCCGCATTACGATAATCCGCATGCACGGCAAAGCAGGCCAGCTCGGCGACACCTTCTTGCGGAAATGGATATAGCGCCGCGCAAGCGACTATCATGCCGTCACGCTCCATAACCGTGAAGTGCCCGATCTCCACCTCCAAATATTCCCGCGAGCGGCGCACCAGCAAGCCCTCCTGCTCCAGCGGCGCGATCAGCTCCAGGATGCCGCCGACATCATCGATCGTCGCCTGCCGTGTATCGTCATAATTATTCGCGGTGATGAGTGTGCCAGCCCCGTCGCGCGTAAACAGTTCCAGCAACAGTGCGCCATCGGTATGGCGGCTGATGAGGTGGGCGCGCGACACGCCCTGCTTACAGGCGCGGATAGCGCTGGTGAGTTGACGCTTGGTATCTTCGGGCATGCGTTGCTTGGTCATTAACGTCTGCTCTGCCTCGGCCACCGTCAATTGCTGCACCAGGCGCTTGCGCGTGTCGGTAAGCCCGGTTGACTCCGTGAGGAATAATAATTTATCGGCCTGTAATCCGATCGCTACGGCTGTCGCCACGTCCTCGGCGCTCAGATTAAATACCTCGCCCGTGGGTGAATAGCCGATCGGCGAAAGTAGTACGATGGTGCCGTCTTCCAGATTTTTTTGAATGGCGAGCGTATCGATGCGACGCACCTCGCCGGTGTGCAGAAAATCGATGCCGTTGTGCACGCCGAGTGGACGCGCCGTGACAAAATTGCCCGAGGTCACGCGTATATGCGCACCGGCCATCGGCGAATTGGCAAGGCCCATCGAGAGTAATGCCTCGATCTCCGTGCGCACGCCGGCGGCGGCCTCTTTCACGCAAACGAGCGACGCAGCATCGGTTACGCGCAGCCCATCGACATACTGCGCAGTGAGACCCTGCTTTCTCAGGCGTGCCTCTATCTGTGGACGCGCACCGTGCACCAGAACCAGGCGCACGCCCAGCGTATTGAGCAAAGCGATGTCGTG
>JAYSPZ010000005.1:0-21620 GCA_043721815.1 Gammaproteobacteria bacterium
AGACGGAGAGATTCGAACTCTCGAAGGGTAGGACTAGTACCCTTTACGGTTTTAAAGACCGTTGCCATCAACCGCTCGGCCACGTCTCCATATAATAAATATCCGGATAAAAAATACCCGAAGGGGATGCTGAAAAGCATCCCCTTCTTCGTATTTACGGGTTTAGAATAACAGAAGCCTTATTGGAGCGCAAGTATTTTGCGATGGATTTGCGATGGAGATGTAAGTCGATGTTTTTTAAGTACTTTTCAGCCACCTTGTTTTGGCTGCTTTTCTGGCAATATCACTGCGCTTCTCAGCTGTCAGGCTTTCAGCCCTAGCTTTTCCACCCTTTAAACCGCCAAGCCGCCCAAGCTCTACGGCGGCTGGATTTTTACCTGTATCCGGTACTTTGTCTTCTACCTCGCCCGTGGAAATATCCACAATCAGCTTGGCAAGCTGATTAGCGTCGCGTGGTCGCTTGATTCTTGAACGATTTTCCATACCCTAGTATGCCATAGCCTTCTTTGGCTGGCGATGGCCCTAGATTTCAAACTGAGTCACTACCGTTTTGCGGGTAGTGATGCAGTTTGAAATTTAGCCCCATAGCCTTCTAATAGGCGCTATGTTAATTTACCTGGCATGGCTAAACGCGCAAATCCCCGCAAAGACTTCACACAGGTTGCCTTTAATGTTGTGCGGCGGGCAACGGGGGAAATACCGCCCACGCCTGAATTAACAGGCAAGAAGGCCGATAGCCGCAAGGGCGGACTAAGGGGTGGCAAGGCTAGGGCCGATAAGCTCACGCCGGAGCAACGATCAGAGATTGCAAAGAAGGCTGCTCAAAAGCGTTGGAAAACAGCTAAAGGGAATTAGCTAGATTACGCAGTTCTTTTTTATACCTATCCACCGATGGATTAACTTCAAGCCGCTGCCCGTCAACTTGGAATTTCTGCCCAGCCTCTAATTTCGCAAGCGGTATTCTTTGTTTTCCGCTGATACGTCCACTAGACAGAAAATCATCCAACAAATAAAAACAATCCTCTGATTTTGGCTCAGAAAATAGATGTTCATGTTTTTTTGCAATTTCTAATGCGCGTTGCAAAAAGTATGTTGTGGAATTATCCGGTTTGTTTTTTATTTTTCTACTCCATCCGCAATGAGTCATTGCTACAGCATGAACTCTAATTACCTTAATTAATATACCTTACTGACGATGATAAGGATGCTTTTGCAGGATACTCCAGGCGCGATAGATCTGCTCCGCCACGAGGATGCGCACCAGCGCGTGGGGCAGCGTGAGTTTGGAAAGTGACCAGGTGGCCTGCGCGGATTTAGTGCAGGGTTCGGCCAAACCATCGGGGCCACCGATGAGCAGTGCCACGTTGCGCCCACTCTGTAGCCAGCTATCAAGTTCCCGTGATAATTGCCCGGTGCTCCATGGTGCGCCGCGCACATCGAGCGCGACTATATGGGAATCTTTGGGGATGGCGTTCATCATGCCCTCACCCTCTTCGCGGATGGCGCGGACCGGATCGCTGCCCTTGCTGCGTTTGCCTAGTGGTAGTTCGATCAGATTTAAGCGGCATTCCGGCGGCAGGCGTTTGGCGAATTCCTGATAGCCTTCTGTGACCCAGCCGGGCATGCGCGTGCCTACAGCCAGGAGGTTAATGTGCATGCTATTTTGCTTGGCAGGGCTGCTTGAGCGTAATCATCTAGCGACGCTCTGCGCAGTTCAGCGTGGAGCGGCTCTTTTTTTACGGCCTGCGGAGAGTTGTGCGTCGGCAGTGGCGCGCGCCGAGTCGGCTACATCGAGCTGTCCGGCATCGCTCCATAATTTTTCGAGATTATAAAAATCGCGCACGGTGGGCAGCATGATGTGCACCACGACATCGCCCAGATCTACCAGCGCCCATTCGCCGACTTGCTCGCCTTCTACGCCGATCGGCGGGCAGCCTTTCTTTTTGGCCTGTTCGATGACATTGTTGGCCAGCGACTTGACCTGACGATCGGAGGTTCCGCTCGCTATCACCAGCATGTCGGTTACGTTGCTCAGGCCGCGTACATCCAGCACCTTGATATCACTTGCCTTGAGGTCTTCCAGGGCAGTGACGACGAGTTTTTTAAGCTGTTCGAGTTTCATCATGCGACGTTAATTTCAATGGAGTTGCGGGGATTAATTTTTTGCATGCGCTGCCTCTTTCGTTGGTGCTTCATTCGAGTAGATGCCTTGTGATTTTATCGTAACGGCCACGGCATCGGGCACGAGATAGCGCGGGCTTTTGCCTGCGGCAATCAGTGCGCGAATGTGCGCCGAGGATATGTCCAATTGCGTGACGGGCCAGTAGAGGATGCAACCGGCCGGTTTGTTCGCCAGTTCTTGTGGATTGGTGGTACGACGCTCGGCGATCAGACTCGCAAGCTCCGCGCCGGGCAGGCTACGTGCTTCATTTTTGCTGATCCGTGCGTCATAACCGGGGCGCTGCGCGACTATGATATGGGCAAGCGTGATTATCTCACGCCAGCGCCGCCAGGTGTTGAGGCTCAGGAAGGCATCCATGCCCAGGATAAGACACAGCGGCACGCCGCCAAGTTCAGCGCGCAGCGAGGTAAGGGTGTCGATAGTGTAGGAAGGCCCGCTACGCGCCAGTTCACGCTCATCGATATACAGACCCGGCGCATCGATGAGCGCGGCCTTGAGCATGCACAAACGCTGCGTTGGGCTGGCGACCGGCGGGGCGCGATGCGGCGGCAGGCCACTGGGGATGAGGCGCACCTGCTGTAGCCCTAAATCTTCGTAAAGCTCCAGCGCGAGGCGCAGATGGCCAATATGGATGGGATCGAAACTGCCACCGAGGATGCCGATCATCGTAAATACAGCGGCCAGCGACAAGAAAAAAATAGGTGTTTCTTCTTGCTACTTGCGCCTTTCAACTTGTTACTATTTACGAATATGCCCATCGCCGATCACGATGAATTTCTGTGTGGTCAAACCCTCGAGCCCGACCGGGCCGCGTGCGTGCAGTTTGTCGGTGCTGATGCCAATCTCGGCACCGAGGCCATATTCAAAACCATCGGCCAGACGCGTCGAGGCATTTACCATCACCGAACTGGAATCGATTTCGTTCAAGAAACGTTGCGCGCGCGAAAAATCCTCGGTGACGATGGCCTCGGTATGATTGGAACTGTGCGCGTGGATGTGCGCCATGGCCGCGTCCAGATCATCGACGATGCGCACGGATAAAATAGGCGCAAGGTATTCGGTGTCCCAGTCTTCTGCGCTGGCGGGCTTGGTGCCGGGGATTAATGCACGCGTCGCCTCATCGCCGCGTAGCTCCACTCCAGCGTCCTGATACATCTTGCCCAGGGTCGGTAATATTTCCTTGGCGATGTCGCGCGCAACAAGCAAGGTCTCCATGGTGTTGCAGGTGCCGTAGCGCTGCGTCTTGGAGTTGTAGGCCACGCGCACGGCCTTTTCGATATCGGCCTTGTCATCGATGTAAACATGGCAAATCCCGTGCAGGTGTTTGATAACTGGCACGGTCGCTTCACTGCTGATGCGCTCGATCAAACCCTTGCCGCCGCGCGGGATGATGACATCCACGTATTGATTCATGGTGATCAGCGCACCCACCGCAGCGCGATCAGCGGTTTCGATTACCTGCACGGCATCGCGCGGCAGACCGGCCTTGCTTAAACCCGTCTGAATGCACGCGGCGATGGCCTGATTGGAGTGCAGCGCCTCGGAGCCACCGCGCAAAATCGCGGCGTTGCCGGACTTCAGGCACAGACCAGCGGCATCCGCCGTTACATTGGGGCGCGATTCGTAGATGATGCCGATCACGCCGAGCGGCACGCGCATGCGCCCGACCTGTATTCCAGACGGCTGATATTTAAGATCGCTGATCGCACCGACCGGATCGGTCAACGCGGCGATCTGGCGCAGCCCCGCAGCCATGCCCTGCACGCGTGCCTTATTCAGCTCCAGACGATCGAGCATCGCGCTATCGAGACCACTGTCCTTGCCCGCCTGCAGGTCTTTACGGTTTGCGCTGAGCAAGGATTCCATGCCTTCTTCCAGGGCATCGGCCATGGCGCTGAGCGCCGCATTTTTTGCCTGCGTCCCGGCCCGGCTCAATGCGCGCGCAGCAATCCGCGCACGCTGCCCTATATCCTGCATGTAGTGTTCAATATTCATCTTGTGAACTCGCTCTGATTTGCCCATTCTTGACCAAACACACGCCCGCGACTTCCAGACTCATTTGCAGTAACTCATCCCACCCATTGCCCGCGCGCTGACCCTTAATGGTACGGTCGATGCGCGAGGCCATGCGCAGCCAATCTTGCCACGCTGATAGTTTATGCCGTTGCAAGGCCTGCCGCACCGGGACTTTGCGTTTGTCCCACACACGGTATTTTACCAGCGCCTGCTCCGTGCTCATACCCTGCTCGCAATCATAGGCCATAGCAGCGAGGCTGCGCAGTTCTTTGGTTACGGCCCACAATATGAGAACCGGTTCGGCCCCTTCGCCGCGCAGGCCGGTCAACATGCGCGCCGCGCGTGTGGCATCGCCCTTCAACGCCGTATCGACAAACTCGAACATATCGTAGTGGGCACTGTCGGTGACGGCGTGGGCGATGGCATCGAGATCGATTCGCGCCGACCCGTATAAGAGATAGAGTTTCTCGATATCCTGCACCGCCGCGAGCAGATTGCCCTCTACGCGCTCGGCCAGCAAGGCGACGGCCTCGCTGCTTATCTGCATGCCCTTCGTGTTCATGCGTCGCGTAATCCAGGTCGGCATCTCGGCCAAACTAACCGGCCACACCTGCACGATCACGCCGACCCGCTCCAGCGCACTAAACCACTTGCTTTTTTGGGTCGCGCTGTCGAGCTTGGGGCAAATGACCAGCAGCAGATTATCTTGCGACGGATGCGTCGCGTAGGCGATCAGCGCGGCACTACCGGCATCGCCCGGTTTGCCAGTCGGCAGGCGCAGCTCCAGAACGCGCCGTTGCGCGAACAGCGACAAGCTCTGCGCAGCATACGTCAGGGTGGTCCAGTCAAAATCTTTTGTAGCGAGCAGGACTTCGCGCTCGCTATAAGTTTCCTGGCGCGCCTGGGCGCGAATGGCATCGCAGCATTCTTCCAGTTGCAGGGGTTCATCACCGCTGACGAGGTAGACGCAGGCGAGGCCGCGCTTTAAGTGAGCCGAAAGCTGGTCGGGCTTAATTCTCACAAACAGCAGCAAGCTCTGACTTAATTAGAGGTTCCTTGTTTATTCAAGGCTTGCAGGCGGCGCATGATCTGGCCGGCGGCATCGCGCACCATGTCGCGCCGCAGGATGGTCTCCTCGGTGTCGCTGCCCAACACCTGCGTTTCATCGAACAGATAATCGCGTGTCAGCTTGATCGACTGCGCAGACAGCAGTTCCTTTCCGCTCTTGTCCCGAACCTCGAAATTGACGACATAACGCAGCTCATATTCACGCACCTTGCCTCTTATGGAACCCACGGAAAGCACGCGACGGTCGAAATTTTCGTTCAGGATGGTCAATACGATTTGCGCCGCCTCGGCATTTTCAGTGACCTTGTCGACGTGGCTTAATTGCACACGCAATTGGCTGGCGGTGGCGCCCCCCTCAACATAGGTCAGAGGCATGTTTTTGGCTTCCGGCGTGGTGCCGCGCAAATGAAAACCACAGCCTTGCAACAGCACCAACATGCCCAGCACAGTAATCGGGATAATCTTCATTGCTTGTCCTCGAACGGCATTCTTACTCTCTGCAATATCATGACGCAACATTTAACCTGCCACCACAATATTGACCAACTTCCCCGGCACGACAATGACCTTTTTAATATCCTTGCCCTCGGTAAAACGCCTGACGTTTACATCGGCCAGGGCGCTCGCCTGCACCGCAGGCGCATCCGCCTCGGCGGCAACGACGATCCGCCCGCGCAGTTTACCGTTGACCTGCACCACATATTCCATAGTGTCACTGATAAGCGCGGCGCTGTCGACTGTAGGCCATGCGGCATGCACGACGGCCTGCTGTTTGCCCAGCTCGTGCCACAGCGCATGGGCGATATGCGGGACCATGGGCGCAAGCATTAGCACCACAGCCTCCAGCCCCTCACGCATCAATGCGCGCCCAGCCGCAGAGTCATCCTCCGCCTTGCTCAGGGCATTGACGAGCTCCATCACCGCCGCGATCGCGGTATTAAAGGTAAAGCGCCGTCCGATGTCATCGCTGACCTTGGCGATGGTACGGTGAATAATGCGCCGCAGGTCAATCTGCGCCTGATCGAGTTCCCCCAGGGTTGGCAGACTCGCCGCAAGACCTTTGTTCGCCTGCGTGGCGACGAGCTTCCATAGACGTTTAAGGAAGCGGTAAGCACCCTCTACACCGGCATCCGACCATTCCAGTGACTGCTCGGGCGGCGCGGCGAACATGATGAATAGACGCGCGGTATCTGCCCCGTATTTATCGATCAGCGCCTGCGGGTCGACCGTGTTGCCCTTGGACTTGGACATCTTCGAACCATCCTTCAGCACCATACCCTGCGTGAGTAGATGCGTGAACGGCTCACTGGCCTCTACGAGACCCACATCTCTCATCAACTTTTGATAAAAACGCGCGTAGAGCAGGTGCAAAATCGCGTGCTCGATGCCACCGATGTATTGATCCACCGGCAGCCAGTAATCCGCGCGCTCATCAAGCATGGCGCTGTCGCTGTCTTTGCAGGTAAAGCGCGCGTAATACCAGGACGATTCCATAAAGGTGTCGAAGGTATCGGTCTCGCGCTCGGCCGCCCCGCCGCATTCAGGGCAGGTCGTCTGGTAAAACTCCGGCATCTTTTTGAGCGGCGAACCCACGCCTTGAATGCGCACATCCTCGGGTAGCACTACGGGCAGTTGCTCGTCGGGCACCGGCACCACGCCACAGCCTGGACAATTAATTATCGGAATGGGCGCACCCCAATAGCGCTGGCGCGACACACCCCAGTCGCGTAGACGATAATTTACGCGGCGTTGACCCTTACTACACCCTTCAAGATAAGCGGCGATGGCATCGAAGGCGTGCTCTGAAGTGAGGCCGGAGAACTCGCCTGAATTTTTTAATACGCCTTTTTCAATAAAAGCAGTTTGGCTCACATCAAGATCAGAACCGTCCTTCGGGTAAACCACGGGTGTAATCGGCAAGGCATATTTCAGCGCAAACTCATGATCGCGCTCGTCGTGCGCCGGCACGGCCATCACCGCGCCGGTGCCGTAACCCATTAGCACAAAATTCGCGGCATATACCGGCACATGCGCGCCAGTGATCGGATGAATAGCCTTCAGCCCCGTGTCCATACCGCGTTTTTCCATGGTCTCCATGGCCGCCTCGGCGGTCTCGATAAGACGGCATTCGTCGATAAACTTTGCCAACTCAGGATTAGTGTGCGCGGCGGCCAGGGCGAGCGGATGCTCGGCGGCGAGGGCGACATAGGTCACACCCATCAGCGTGTCGGGACGGGTCGTAAAAACCGTGAGGGATTCACCCTGCTCCGCGATGTCAAACTGCACCTCCACGCCTTCCGAGCGGCCGATCCAGTTGCGTTGCATGGTCTTGACCTGTTCCGGCCAGCCCTCGAGCTTGTCGAGTTCGGACAGGAGTTCGTCAGCATACGCAGTGATCTTCATGAACCACTGCGGGATCTCTTTGCGCTCGACCACGGTATCGCAGCGCCAGCAGCGGCCTTCCAGGACCTGCTCGTTGGCGAGCACGGTCATGTCGTTCGGGCACCAGTTCACTGGCGCGGTCTTTTTATAGACGAGGCCCTTCGCGAACAGGCGTGTGAACAACCACTGCTCCCAGCGGTAATACTTCGGGTGGCAGGTGGCGAGTTCCTTGTCCCAGTCATAACCGAAGCCCAGGCGCTTGAGCTGACTGCGCATGTAGCCGATGTTGGCGTAGGTCCACTCGGCAGGCGGCACATTATTTTGCAGCGCCGCGTTTTCGGCAGGCAGACCGAAGGCATCCCAACCCATGGGCTGCAATACATTCTTGCCCTGCATGCGCTGGTAGCGCGAGACCACATCGCCGATGGTGTAATTGCGCACATGGCCCATGTGCAGGCGTCCGCTGGGGTAGGGAAACATCGACAGACAATAATATTTCGGGCGCGCGGGGTCGGGCACGGCCTTGAACACCTGCGCCTCGTCCCAATAGCGCTGGGCCTCGGTCTCGATGATGGCGGGGTGATAATGTTCATCCATGGGGGATTAGGCCTGCGAAAATGTGCAAGGATACCGTAGCCGAGGCCCGGCTCACAATGATCCGGCATGACTAGGCAGCCCTGCGTGCTTGGTGCACACTATCCACACACATCACAGGAGAGTCGCCGCCATGACCGAAAATAACCCCAGCGAAAAGCTCGTCCAGGCCTATAACCGCATGCTGGAACGCGTTAAGGCCGCGCTTGACCATGCCGAGCAGGATACATTGCCCAGTATCCAGCAGCATATCGAGAGTGCGAAGAAAAAGGCCGTGGAGCTGGGCGAACTCACGCGCGACGAGGCGGAAAAAATCGGTATCTATGTGAGGCGCGATCTGCACGATGCCGCGCAATACGTGGCCGACACGGGCAAAGAATTGGCAAGCTGGCTGAGCTTCGATTTACAATTAGTCGAGCAGCGCGTGCTTGATCTGTTTTCCACGATGGTCGATAAAACCCGGCTGGAACTGGACAAACTTGGTCTGCGCGCCAAGGTGGCGGACGAGTCTAAAAACACGAACATATGGCACACCGGCGAAGTCACCGGTGTCGGCACATTAAGCTGCGCCGCCTGCGGCCAACCGATGCATTTTCACGCGACCGGCCGCATCCCGCCCTGCCCAAAGTGCTATGCAACGACATTCCGGCGCATTTCAGGAAATTAGCCAGCATCCGCTAAGTAAGATTTTCTGTGTCGTTATGTGCTTTGTGGTTACGGGGGATATTCGAGTTCCCACGCTGTAATGCAAAACCCAAACTTATCATCAGTGCAAGCCATAGCAGCACCGGCCCGTTACCCAATTTTATATACGGCGTCGAACCTTGCATCGGCTGTACGCTTCCGGTTATCACGTAGGTTTTGAATTGCGGAGAGTGCGCGACGATCTTGCCCTTGGGATTGATGATCGCAGAGATGCCGTTGGTGGTGACGCGCAACACCGGCCTGCCGGTCTCAAGCGCACGCATGCGCGACATCTGCAAATGCTGCGGCGGCGCGAGCGAGTTGCCGTACCAAGCGTTATTGGTGGCGTTAACGAGCAGACCGGCCTCGGGCAGGTTGCGGATAATCTCCTCGCCGAACACATCTTCATAGCAAATAGAGACGCCGACTTTGTGGCCGGCGACTTCAAGCAGACGTTGGCCGGAAGGGCCGGGGCTAAAGCCCGACATGGGCAGATCGAAAAACCCAATCAGTCCGCGCAGCCAGTTTTGCAGCGGCACATAATCGCCGAACGGCACCAAGTGCTGTTTATGATAAAAACCCTGCGAGCTGCCCAGGCTCATCATGCTGTTGTAGTAACGGCCGGTCTTCTGATCGAGCACCGGCAAACCGATCAGCAAATCCGCGCCGTGTTTGCGCGCCGCGCTTTGTAATTGGGCGAGATAATTATCGGCGACCTCGTGATAGAACAGGGACAGCGCGGCCTCGGGCCACAAAATAATGTCGCTGTCCCAATGCCGACGAGTCAGCTCGGCATACAGATCCAGCGTGGCTTGCTGTTGCTCGGGACGCCACTTGGTATCCTGCGGAATATTTCCCTGAATCAGGCTCACGCGCAACAGTTTGCCGTGCGGCTTCGTCCACTCGATGTGCCCGAGCAAACCGGCAAGGCTCCACAGCATGACGAGCAGAATAAGGGCACGCCACCTCGCGCCTGCTGTGACGCGCACCAAGTACACCAAGAGTGCCGCGCTGAAGGCCGTTGCCAAAGACACGCCGTACACACCTAAGACCGGGGCAAAACCCGCGAGCGGCGCGTCGATTTGGCTGTTGCCCAGGTTCAGCCAGGGAAAGCCGGTGAGTATCCAGCTACGTATCCATTCAAAAAGCGTCCATGCCGCCGGGAAGGCCAATAATAATTTTAGCGTTTGACCGCGCGGGGTTTGCGCGGGAAAAAGTCGGGTGACGAGATAGCCCAATAGGGCAGGAAACAAGGCAAGAAATGCGGCAAAGCCGCCGGTCAATAATACCGCGATAAAAATATTCGAGTGGCCGAAGTCGTGGATGGCTATATAAATCCAGGATATGCCCACGCCGAACATACCCGCGCCAAATAACCAACCGCGCCTGAATGCGCGGCGCGGCAATACATACAACCAGGCACGGAATAAAACCGCCGGCGCGAGCACCGCCAACGGGAATAGATCAAAGGGGGAAAATGCGAGCGGTAGCAGCGCACCGGCCAGCAGGGCCAGCACATCGCCGCGCAGGCCGACGTAAAACAGAGGGGTGAAAAAACGCCTCACGCGTTAGAGGTAGACGGTGTCCGCGCGTTTGGAGCAGCCGGTATATTAACGCGCAGCAGATGAATGCGCCGGCTGTCTGCGCGCAACACCTTGAAGCGGATATTGTCCAGTGTCAGGCTCTCGCCGCGCTTGGGCAAGCGTCCCAGATGATGCACCACAAGCCCGGCGATGGTATCGAATTCCTCATTGCTAAAATCGGTGCCAAAGTGTTCGTTGAACTCTTCGATCGGGGTGAGGGCCTTGACCGAGTAACTGGTCTCGCGCAATTTGGTAATAAAATTTTCATCTTCGGTGTCGTGCTCATCGTCGATCTCGCCGACGATCTGTTCCAGCACGTCTTCAATGGTCACCAGGCCCGCCACCCCGCCGTATTCATCGACGACGATGGCCATATGATTGCGATTGGCGCGAAATTCCTTGAGCAATACGTTAAGGCGCTTGCTCTCCGGGACAAAAATCGCCGGGCGCAGCAGGTCGGCCAAGGTAAAATTACCGTCTTTACCACCCTTAAAGTAGGTCAATAAATCTTTGGCCAGCAAGACACCGACCACCTCATCGCGGCTCTCGCCGATGACGGGAAAGCGTGAGTGGGCAGACTCGATAATCACCGGTAAAAATTCCTCTGGCTCGCCGTCATGTTCCACCACCACCATTTGCGAGCGCGGGATCATGATGTCACGCACCCGCATCTCGGCAACCTCAAGCACGCCCTCGATCATGGCCAGTGCGTCGATGTCGATGACGTTGCGCTGCGCGGCGGCGCGTAGCAGCTTTATTAAATCTTCACGATCTTGCGGTTCGTCGCCCAGCAACACCTGGCTCAAGCGTTCGAGCCAGGAGCGGGGCAACGTCTCGGTACTAGGTGGGTCGTCGTTCATGCATCTTCAATATCAAGGTAAGGATTAGCATAACCGATACGGGCAAGAATGTTAATTTCGAGCGCCTCCATGGCTCCAGCCTCAGCGGTGTCGATGTGATCGTAGCCTAATAAATGCAGGCTTGCATGCACGACCATATGTGCCCAATGCGCGGTTAAATCTTTATGCTGTTCGTGCGCCTCGCGCTCAACCACCGGCGCACAGATCGCAATATCGCCAAGATAATTCGGCGCATCCGCCTCGAACAATTCGCGCACCGGTGCCTCGTAAGGGAAGGACAATACATTGGTCGGCCCCGGGCGCTTGCGAAAAGTTTCATTGAGCGCGGCACTCTCGGCCGTATCGATAATTCGCACCGTCAATTCGGCATCGATGGCATCCGCTCGCCAAGATGCGCAAAGTGCGGCCTGCGCCCAGCGTTCTATCTGTTCGGCAGCGGGTAGCCCCTGCTCGGACACGGCATACTGAATATTTACTACGACGCTCACGCAAATCTACTCTCGATAATGATTTGAGCTTGACTCTGCCTTTTTATTTTTTTGGTGTAGCTTGTGCAGAGATATCATCGGTCTTTTCATAATTTTCATAGGCAGCCACGATGCGTTGCACCAATTCATGGCGCACGACATCCTCGGAGCGGAAAAAACTAAAGCTAATGCCTTCGACGCCCTTGAGCACCTCGACCGCGTGCCGCAGTCCGGACTTGCGCTCGCGCGGCAGGTCGATCTGCGTAACGTCACCGGTGATGACTACGGTGGAGCCAAAGCCGATGCGCGTCAGAAACATTTTCATCTGCTCCACCGTGGTATTTTGCGCCTCATCGAGAATGATAAAGGCCTCATTCAAGGTGCGTCCGCGCATATAGGCAAGCGGCGCAAGCTCGATGACATTGCGCTCGATGAGCTTGGCGACGCGCTCAAAGCCGAGCATTTCGTAAAGGGCATCGTACAAGGGGCGCAAATAAGGATCGATCTTTTGCGTGAGATCACCGGGCAGAAAACCCAGACGCTCACCGGCTTCCACCGCCGGGCGCACCAGCAAGATGCGCCGCACGCGCTCGCTTTCAAGGGCCTCCACGGCGCAGGCCACGGCCAGATAAGTCTTGCCGGTACCGGCTGGGCCAATGCCGAAGTTAATATCGTAGGTAGCGATATTTTTTAAGTAGCGCTGCTGGCTGGGGTTGTAGCTTTTGATGGTGCCGCGCTGCGTGCGGATACCGAGTACAGGCTCCGGCTCCACAGAATGCGGCTCGGTAGACTGCCCGATGGCATTCACCTGGCCTTGATTAAGATGCAAATGAACGTGCGCCGGGGTAAGCGGCCCTTTGATAGTCTCTGCATAAAGATTTTTTAATACGATGCCTGCTGCGTGCACGGGACGCGCATCGCCAATAACGCGAAATACATTGCCGCGATTATTGATCTCCACACCCAGACGCCGCTCGATTTGTTTAAGATGCTCGTCGAATTGCCCGCATAGATTGGCAAGCCGCGCATTGTCGGCCGGCTCAAGAACAAAGTCGTTGGACTGCGGATGATCGCTCGGCTGTTCGTGAGCTTGATTGCGCTTAAGCGTTTTATTCACAGTTTTAAGTATGGGGTTTGAGAGGGGGAAACTCAATAAGCCAGATTTTTGAATCTTTTTTACTTATACCGCATACAGTGCGGCGGCATGATTGCTAAAGGATTAAAGGTCTTCCGGCTCAAGGCCGGTATGTTTGGCAATTCGTGAGAGCATCTTAGGGCCAATTTCTTCTTGATCGTGAAAAGCAAAGACGACATCAGGCCAACCTGGGCGGGAAAGAGTACGGTGAGAACCTGATTGCCGTTTAATTTTCCAGCCAATCCCAAGCAGGGCGGCAAGGACACGCTTTGCCTTGGACGCAGGCCAATGGCTCATGCCGCCGCGAAGGTAATGCTAATAGACTCCGGGTGACTTTCACCCTGTTCAAGTCGTTCCGCTAGAACGCGCAAGGCTAAGGTTTCAGCCTTTACCATCGCTTCATTCGCCGAGGCGCCGTAAGCAAGAACCCCCGGCAATTCTGAAACTTCGGCAAGCCAGCGCCCATCTTCTTCACGCTCGTATTCAATCTTGATGTTCATAGAACCCTTAGCGCTGCTTATTGAATTTAGTCATTTTACCACTGTATGTATAAGGCCCCTAACTTTTAGCTAAGACGGCCGATGTGAGGCTTCATAGCCATAAGTAGGCGATCAACTTTCACATTCGGCGCCATATGCCCTTTGGTTATTGCGCCCACAGAAATTACGCGGCGATTGCCTGGCCGGTAATTTCACCGCGCAAGGAGTTGGGTCGTGTCTCGGTAATCAGCACATCGACAAAGGTTCCAATCAACTTTTTATCGCCCGGGAAATTTACCACACGATTGTTCTCCGTGCGTCCGGCGAGTTGTTCGGGATCTTTGCGCGAAGGGCGCTCCACCAGTACGCGCTGATGGGTACCGATCATGCGGTGGGCAATGTCCTGCGCGATTGCATTGATGCGCGTCTGCACAATGCGCAGGCGTTGCTGCTTAGTTTCATGAGATACCGTATCCGGCAGACCGGCGGCCGGGGTGCCGGGGCGCGGACTGTAGATAAAGCTGTAGGATTGATCGAAGCCGATGTCATCAATCAGATCCAGCGTGGCTTGAAAATCGGCGTCGGTCTCGCCGGGGAATCCGATGATGAAATCGGAAGAAATCGTGATGCCGGGCCGCAATGAGCGAACGCGCGCGATCTTGGCTTTATAGTCTTGCGCGGTGTGGCCGCGCTTCATGAGCTTTAAAATACGATCGGAGCCACTCTGCACGGGCAGATGCAAATGGTTTACTAGCTTTGGCGTCTCGCCATACACCGCGATCAAGCTGTCGGAAAACTCTACCGGGTGCGAGGTCGTGTAGCGGATACGCTCTATGCCCTTCACGTCAGCCACGTAGTTGATAAGCAGCGCAAGGTCGGCAATGTCTCCGTCGCACATTACACCGCGATAGGCGTTTACGTTTTGCCCGAGCAGCGTGACTTCGTGCACGCCTTGCGCGGCAAGCTGGGTGATTTCGAAGAGCACATCGTCAAACGGACGGCTCACTTCCTCGCCGCGCGTGTAAGGCACTACGCAGAACGTGCAGTATTTACTACAGCCCTCCATGATGGAAACCAGCGCCGTCGGCCCGTCCGCGCGCGGCACCGGCAGGTGGTCGAATTTTTCGATCTCGGGAAAGGAAATATCGATGACTGGTACGCGGCGGCGCAGCGTGTGCGTCAACATTTGCGGCAAACGGTGCAGTGTTTGCGGGCCGAACACCAGATCCACATACGGGGCGCGCTGACGAATAGTGTCGCCCTCCTGGCTGGCCACACAGCCGCCAACGCCGATCACTAATTCCGGGCGTTCGAGTTTCCATTCGCGCCACACGCCCAGGTGTGAAAATACTTTTTCCTCGGCCTTTTCGCGGATAGAGCAGGTGTTGAGCAGCAGCACATCCGCCTGCTCTGCGTTATGGGTCAGCTCCAGTCCGTGCGAGGCGGCCAGCACGTCCGCCATCTTCGCTGAGTCGTACTCGTTCATCTGGCAGCCGAAGGTCTTGATATACAGTTTTTGCATACTGGGGGTAATCCTAATCCTCGAACGTCGAACGAATCTTGTGAATACTCAAATCCGCACCGGCGAATTCGTCTTCGGGTTCCAGGCGGATGCCGACGGTGGCCTTGAGCACGCCGTAAATGAGGTATCCGCCTACAAGGGCAATGAGAATTCCGAGCAGTGTGCCCAATAATTGCGAGACGAAACTCACGCCGCCGATGCCGCCCAGGGCCTTTGCACCGAAGATGCCCGCCGCGATGCCGCCCCACGCACCGCACAGACCGTGCAGCGGCCACACGCCGAGTACGTCATCGATCTTCCATTTATTCTGCGTCAATGTGAAGGTCCATACGAACAGCGCGCTGGCAATAACGCCGGTGAACAGAGCGCCGATGGGATGCATGACGTCCGATCCCGCACATACTGCAACGAGCCCCGCGAGCGGGCCGTTGTGCACGAAACCGGGATCGTTACGGCCCATTACCAGCGCCGCCAAAATGCCGCCCGCCATGGCCATCAGGGAATTAATCGCGACCAGACCACTGACCGCCTCAACCGTCTGCGCCGACATCACATTGAAGCCGAACCAGCCCACGCTCAATATCCACGCGCCCAGCGCCAGAAACGGAATATTCGACGGCGGGTGCGCGTTTACCTGACCCTCATTATTGTAGCGGCCGCGCCGCGCACCCAGCAGCAGCACGGCCACCAGCGCTATCCAACCGCCCATGGCATGCACCACAACCGAGCCGGCGAAGTCATGGAACTTCGCGCCGAACTCCGCCAACAGCCAATCCTGCAAACCGAATAAATTATTCCAGGCGATGCCCTCAAAAAACGGATAGACCAGGCCTACGATCAGAAAGGAGGCCGCGAGTTGCGGATTGAATTTGGCGCGCTCGGCGATCCCGCCCGACACAATCGCGGGTACCGCCGCCGCAAAGGTGAGCAGGAAGAAAAATTTGACCAGCTCATAACCGTTTTTGGCCGCCAGGCTCTCCGCGCCTTGCATGAAATACAAACCGTAGGCGATGCCATAGCCGATGAAAAAATAGGCGATGGTGGAGGATGCGAAATCCGTGATTATTTTGACGAGCGCGTTGACCTGATTTTTTTTGCGCACCGTGCCCAGTTCGAGAAAGGCAAATCCGGCGTGCATGGCCAGCACCATGATCGCGCCGATAAGTATGAATAACACATCACTGCCGGATTTCAACGTTTCCATGCGCCGCCCCTTATTAATTCAGTAATCTTGAAATTGGAGAATACAAATTCGAAGTTTAAGACTTTCCGGCCGTAGAGTCGAACAAACACCTGGGGTACCCCTCAAACCCGGCAATACACAGGCTTTGCTGACTAAGCGATAAAGGCGCATGACGAGTGCTTTGCCAGCCTGTCCCCGCATAGGCTATATTACGGCCCTTTCCCTATACCCACTTCCGAGGAGACCCCCGTGAAAATAGCTGCGGGCAGAGTAGTCGCCATTCACTACACACTTACCGATGACAGCGGTGAGGTATTAGACAGTAGCACCGGTGGTGCGCCGCTTGCTTATCTGCACGGGCGCAGCAATATTGTCACCGGATTGGAAAAGGCCTTGGAGGGCGCTGAGATCGGTTTTAAGGACAAGGTTACGGTGGCTCCCGTGGACGGTTACGGAGAGAAAGATCCCACGGCGGTATTCGAGGAGCCGCACGCCAGCTTTGCGCCCGACATGAAGTTAATGCCCGGCATGCAGGTGCAAGCGGAAGGCAAACACGGCCCGAGCACTCTCACCGTGGTCACGCTGACACCCACCGGCATCGTGCTTGATGCCAATCACCCCTTAGCCGGCAAGACCCTGCATTTCGACGTGGAGGTCGTCGAGGTGCGTAAGGCCACGCGCGAAGAGCTTGCTCACGGTCATGTGCATACAGGGCATGGGCATCATTAAGGGATCAAGCAGACTTACACCCGTACAAAACCGTAACTATTTGCAACGCTGTGCTGCGCCCATGGTCGAAGGAATGACTAAGCTTTTTTATTCCGTGCGTTGCTTCCCATAGGTAGGCAAAAACGATGCAAAAGCAGTATTGGGCGATTGCCTTGCTGGCTTTAGTGAGTGCTTGCGCGACTGCGCCCGAGCCGTTACGCGGCGAATTTTCCGGCGTGACCCCGCAGACGGCGCAAAATGCCGTAGGCCAGCATGTGCGTTGGGGTGGAAAACTGATCAAGACCACTCCGGGGCGAAGCGAAACCTGTTTCGAGATTTTGAGCTATCCTCTTAATGAGAATGCGAGACCGATAGAGGGCGATAACACGCAGGGCCGTTTTATTACCTGTGCACCGGGCTTTTATGATCCTGATGTTTATGCCAATGGTCGCGCGGTTACTGTAGTCGGCACGGTAAGCACGCCCATCAACGGCAAGGTGGGAGACTACGATTATCGTTATCCCCAAGTCGCCGCGCAAACCGTGCGGCTCTGGCCGGTGCAACCCAAGGTGTATGCCGCACCTCCCTACTACGATCCGTTCTTTGATCCCTTCTATCCATTCGGCTACGGGCCGTATCGTCACCGGCATTGGCCGCATTAAGGGTGATCATATGCCTCTGCAACTAAGTCGCGCTTTATTTATCTCCCTGACATTTAGCCTAGTGCTCGGCGCATGCGCCGTCTCGCCGTTTAATAAAGTCGGCTTGGAGCAAATCGACCGCACCGTAAGCTACACCCAGGCCGTGCAAAATCCGGATGCTGAGCGTGGTCGTCAGGTGCTGTTCGGCGGAAGCATTGTCTCTATCCAAAACTTTACCGATCACACCGAGATAACGCTGCTCGCCTATCCCTTGGATAAGACCGACCGGCCTAACACCTCGGCAACGCCCCTAGGCCGTTTTATCGTGCTACATCAGGGTTATCTCGAAGGCGTCCAATATGCCCCCGGGCGTTTGCTGAGCGTACGCGGTACCCTGCAAGGCGTACAGGTACGACCTTTAGGGCAAAACCAGTACAGCTATCCCTTACTTGAAGCCCGCGAACTGTATTTATGGCAAGAAGATAATGTCCCCAGACAGGGTTATTTCCCGCCTTGGTTGCACATCGGTATCGGCGTTGTACTCTAGTTTATTACATACAAGCTTCAGGCAACGCGTTTTGCTACCGCATTTAAACTGCTGCAACATTTACTTAATGTTTGCTGCGGGTACCGCGTGAATTTTCACCACCCTTGCGGCCGGCCTCCCGGGCCTCGTTTGGCGTAAACTCGTGAGCGGTGCCTTTTTCATGCGCCGCCTTGCCACCTTTACTTCCCGCGAGCCGCGCCTCTTCCGAGGTGAATTTATGCGCAGACCCTTTTTTATGGGCCGCCTTACCGCCCTTGCTGGCAATCTCGCGCTGCCGCCGATCATCCATCGAGGCAAAGCCTCGTGTGCTCGTTCCCTTACTTTCGCTAGACATCAGAATCTCCTAAATAATTTACGTTAAATACGCTCATCATCATCTGAATGATCCAACCTTCATTATTTTGGTCAGCAACCACCTGCAAAGGTTCATTTACAATTTTTAGGTCTTATTTTGATCACTGCGTAAGGTGCAAGGTATGGCAAAAAGGATGGTGGCTATGGGTGGACTCGACGGTTTTGCCGGGAGCAAAGCCGGACGCGCACAGCGCGCCGTCAGGTGATGGCCCGGAAGGCCATCATCCACCCCGACCTCAGCATTTCAATAGTGAGGTCGGTGGTTTTTTAAACGCACAACTAAATGCTTGGAAATAGTTGAAGCTATGAATACTGGTGGCTATGGGTGGACTCGAACCACCGACCTCAGCATTATGAGTGCCGCGCTCTAACCAGCTGAGCTACATAGCCTTAAATCAGGAGGCGAAATTATAAAGGCTTTCGTACAGCTTGTAACTTGCTGCTGCTTCAGTATTAAACATTAAATCTAAAGTGCATCACATCGCCATCACGCACAATGTACTCTTTGCCCTCTAAACGCCACTTGCCGGCCTCCTTGGCGCCCTGCTCGCCCTTGCCGGCAATGAAATCATCGTAGGCAATCACTTCGGCGCGTATGAAGCCGCGCTCAAAATCCGTGTGTATGACGGCGGCCGATTGTGGTGCTGTGGCGCCGATGGGAATGGTCCAGGCGCGCACCTCTTTCGGACCAACCGTGAAGTACGTTTGCAATCCAAGCAGCTCATATCCCGCACGGATCACGCGATCCAGCCCCGCTTCGGCAAATCCAAGCTCTGCGAGAAACTCGGCCTTTTCATCGTCGGCAAGCTCGGCGATTTCCGCTTCGATTGCGGCGCAGACCGCGACCACTCCGGCACCCTCACGCGCTGCCTGTTCGCGCACTTTATCGAGATAAGGATTTTGCTCAAAGCCATCTTCAGCGACATTGGCGATATACAAAGTCGGCTTCGCCGTGAGTAAATGCAGCTCATACAGCAATTTGCTTTCCTGCGCGGTGAGATCAAGCGAGCGCACCGGCGCACCGGTATCGAGTTGCGCGTATACGCGTTCGAATACGGCCTTTTGCGCGAGCGCTTCCTTGTCGAAGCCTTTGGCATTTTTTGTGGCGCGCTGAAGCGCCTTGGCGACCGTGTCCAGATCGGCGAGCGCAAGTTCGGTGTTGATGACCTCGATGTCGGAAAGCGGATCGATCTTGCCCGCCACGTGTATGACATCGGTGTCTTCAAAGCAGCGCACCACGTGGGCAATCGCCTGTGTCTCGCGAATATTGGCGAGAAATTTATTACCCAGGCCTTCGCCCTTGGACGCACCGGCGACCAGCCCGGCGATATCGACGAATTCCATCGTGGTGGGCAGCACGCGTTGCGGCTTTGCAATTGCGGCCAAGGCGGCAAGGCGCGCATCGGGCATGGCGACCACGCCGACATTGGGCTCGATGGTGCAGAACGGGTAATTTTCCGCGGCAATGCCGGCCTTGGTTAAGGCGTTAAACAAGGTGGACTTGCCCACATTAGGCAGGCCGACGATACCGCATTTAAATCCCATAGTGTGGTTTCCAGCTTAGCCGCGTAGCGTGCGCCATGCGCACGATTAAAGTCTCTTTGCCGTTCGTGCGCACGGCGCACGCTACTACGCGCTTTGTTTAAATCACGGGCGGCTGTGCAATTGGTGCATGGCCCGTTCAAGATCGCCGTTCAGCATTAACGGCAAGACCGACAGCGCATTATCGATGCCGTCCTGGATAAGCGCCTCCTCGGTTTTGGGGGCGCGGTTTAATACATAAGCCGTGACATCATTACCTTTCCCCGGATGGCCGATACCGATGCGCAGACGCAAAAAATCATCACCCAGGTGCACGCTGATATCGCGCAGGCCGTTATGCCCACCATGGCCGCCGCCTTGCTTGATGCGCACCGTGCCAACGGGCAGATCCAGATCGTCGTGCGCCACGAGGATGTCCGTTACCGGAATTTTATAAAATCCGGCGAGGCTGGCCACCGCCTGTCCGCTACGGTTCATGAAGGTCGCGGGTTTGAGCAGCCAACATTCTTTGGGGCTATTGCTCTGTGGGGGTGAAATTTTGCAGACAGCCCCGTGGAATTTCGACTCCGGCTTGAAGCTTGCGCCGTGACTCTGCGCCAGTGTGTCGATGAGCCAAAACCCGGCGTTGTGCCGGGTCTGAGCATAATCAAGCCCGGGGTTGCCCAGGCCCACAATGAGACTAATGCCTGCCATGCGCGCGCCCTGCGAACCGGCACGAGTCCCCGGTTATTTGGCTTGTGGTTTTGGTTTTGCCTCGACCGGGGGCGGTGCTGCACCCTCAACAGGCACCGGTTCAGCCTTGGCTTCCTCGACAGCGGCGCGCGGCAGATGGATCGTCGCAACGGATTGATCGTTGTCGTGCGCCAAGGCGACAAATTCCACGCCTGCGGGCAATTTGATATCGGACAGATGCACGGCCTCACCGAGCTTCAATGCGGACAGATCGACCTCGATAAACTCCGGCAGATCGGCGGCGAGACACAAGACCTCGGCGTCACTCAGCAAGTGCGAGACGATACCGCCGCTCGTCTTGACACCGGGGGCGACATCCTCCCCCATAAAGTGCAGCGGTACACGCATGCGCAACTTTTCCGTGGCGCTAATGCGTTGCAGGTCAAGATGCAGGATGCGCGGCTTGCTCGGGTGTCTTTGCAGATCGCGCAGTACCGCCTTTTCTTCCTGTCCATCTACCTTTACGCTCAGGATATGCGAGTAGAAGGCCTCGTGCTCAAGGTGGCGGGACACCGCATTGTGATCGAGCGTCAAGGACTGCGCGGGTTTTCCCGCACCGTAGATGACACCCGGAATTTTGTTGGCGCGACGCAGGCGGCGGCTCGCACCCTTGCCCATATCGTTGCGCTGTTCGGCAATCAACTCAAATGTTTCTTTCATAAGCCTCTCCTCATTAACGAAATAACCTTCCCCGCGACCAGGGTCGGCCGGTTACGACACTTCTTTTACTCAGGAGTCACAACACAGGCGACAACGTGAAGGGTGTGACTCCTGAGTAAATACACTTTTTACCCTACCCCCACCCTGTCCCGCCTCCTGTACTGGGGGCGGGGACGCAGCAGAAGGTGTAGTCTTACTGACTGACTTATGAGTAAATCCTTAATCCATATACAGCGAGCTGATCGATTCTTCATTGCTGATGCGGCGCATGGTCTCCGCCA
>JAYSPZ010000006.1:0-4704 GCA_043721815.1 Gammaproteobacteria bacterium
TTTTCTCAAATTGTGGAGATTACGCAGTCGCAGTATGGCGCAGGTTTCGTCAATCAACAGGATGTGCTGGGCGCGAACCTGGAGTTGAGCCTGTTGAAAGATCGTGAGGGCACTATTGATATGGCGCGTGCGACGGCGCAGGCGGAGCTTGCCAAGTGGGTAGGTGCGGATCAGGTTGACCGCCCCCTGGCCGATGAATGGGAGGCGGCAAAATTGCCGGGGCGTGCCGAGATCGAGGCCGACCTGGACAATCATCCGCTCATGCAGGTCGAAGACGGGCTGATCCGCGCCGGTCAGAGCGGGGTTGATCTTGCACACGATCAGTACAAGCCAGCCTGGAACGTGGAACTGGGTTACGGCCTGCGCGGCGGCGGGCGCGACGACTTCCTCTCCGGGATGGTGACGCTGGACCTGCCGCTCTTTACCGACAAACGTCAGGATCGTCGTCTTGCGGCGAGTCAGCAAGAGGTCTTCGCGGCGCGTTATGCGCGCGATGATCGGCGCCGTGAATTGCGCCAGATGCTCGCCGCGCAATACGCGACGTGGACGCGCCTCGGCGAACGCCTGGCCCTGCACGAAAAACAGCTCTTGCCGCAAGCCATGCAGAATGCCGAGTCGGCCATTAATGCTTATCAGAGCGGCATCACGGATTTCCAGACCCTGGTGCGTGCACGCATTACCGAGCTGGAGACCCATCTCTCGGCACTGCGCCTGCGCATCGACCAGGCCAAGGCACATGCCAATCTGCTGTATCTCGTGGGAGAAGATCAATGAAACGGCCCTTGTTAGTCATCATTGCGCTGATGCTGGGTGTGCTCGGCGGCATCGCCGTGCAACGTTATTGGCTGGGCATGCAAGATATGGATATGCGGGCGGCGCCGGCCGGTCCGCACAAGGAAATCCTGTATTACCGTAATCCCATGACACCCACTATCACATCGGATAAACCGAAGAAGGACAGTATGGGCATGGACTATATCCCCGTGTACGCCGATGGTGCCGAGAATAAAGCGGGTGGGAATGCAACAGACGATGCCAGCGTGACGATCTCACCCGCCGTCGTTAACAATATGGGCGTGCGCACTGCGCCGGTTGAACGTGGGCCGCTGGCGCGGCGCATCGACACCGTGGCTTATGTCGGCTATGACGAAGACAAGCTGCACCATGTGCATATACGCACCGAGGGCTGGGTAGAAAATCTGCTGGTGAAATTCGCGGGCGCACATGTGAAAAATGGTGATCTGCTGTTCGAGCTTTACGCGCCCAAGCTCGTGAACGCCCAGGAGGAATACGTTCAGGCCCTCAACACAGGCAATAAATTTCTCCTTCCGGCCTCACGCGCACGTCTGCGCGCACTGGGCGTGCCCGATGATCTGATCGACCGGCTGACGCAGACGCGCAAGGTCGAGCAGCGCGTGAAGACCTTTGCCGATCAGGATGGCGTGGTACAGAATCTCAACATCCGTGAAGGGATGTTTATCGAACCGGCCACCGAGGCACTGAGCCTGGTCGATTTATCCAGCGTCTGGGTGATGGCGGATATCTTTGAACAGCAATTGGCTTGGGTAGCGCCAGGCCAGCAGGCCGAGATGCGCATGGCCGCAATGCCCGACAAAGTATGGAAGGGCCAGGTCGATTATATCTACCCCAGCCTCGATTCCGCCACGCGCACGCTCAAGGTGCGTCTGCGCTTTGCAAATCCAGACGAACTGCTCAAGCCCAATATGTTTGCAGACGTGACGATCTTCGCGGGGGCTAAAGACAATACGCTAAGTATCCCGCGCGAGGCCCTGATCCGTACCGGCACCGGGCAGCGTGTGATCCTGGCCTTGGGCGCTGGCAAGTTCGCGCCACGCGAGGTCAAGTCCGGCATCGAGTCCGGCGAGCGCATCGAGATACATGAAGGCCTTACGCAAGGCGAACAGGTAGTGGTCTCCGGTCAGTTCCTCATCGATTCGGAGAGCAGTATCAAGGCGAGCTTCACGCGCATGATGCCCGCGCTGACCGCCACGCGTGATACGCCCGCAACGATTGAGAAAATCGCCCAGGGCACCGGTGTGGTCAAGGCCGTTGACGCGAGCAAGGTCAACATCAGCCACGGACCTATTGAGGCCTTGCAGTGGCCGTCCATGACCATGGACTTTCGTTGGGCCGATCCCGCGCAGGCCGCAGGCATCAAGCCCGGCGACACCGTGCAGTTCGAGTTCCGCGAAGACGCGGGCGGCCGGTACATCATTACCAAAATCACGCCCAAGGCCGCGCCATGATCGCGCGCATCATAAGTTGGTCGATACACAACCGCCTGCTGGTGCTGTTGCTCACCTTCATACTCATGGGCTGGGGCCTGTACGCGCTTAAAAACACGCCGGTCGATGCGATCCCCGATCTATCCGACGTGCAGGTCATCATCAAGACCAGCTATCCCGGTCAGGCGCCGCAGGTAGTCGAGGATCAGGTGACCTATCCGCTTACCACGACCATGCTCTCGGTGCCGAATGCGACCACGGTGCGCGGCTATTCCTTTTTCGGCGACTCTTACGTCTACATCCTGTTCAAAGATGGCACGGACCCGTATTGGGCACGTTCACGCGTGCTGGAATACTTGAGCCAGATCGCGGATCGTCTGCCCAAGGACGCACGCACTGCGCTGGGACCTGATGCCTCGGGGGTCGGCTGGATTTATGAATACGCACTGGTGGATCGCAGCGGCCAACACGACCTTGCGCAATTGCGCAGCATCCAGGACTGGAACCTGAAATTTGCGTTACGCGCGGTGTCGGGCGTGGCCGAGGTTGCCAGCCTGGGTGGCATGGTCAAGCAATACCAGGTGGTCGTCGATCCTAACCGTCTGCGTGCTTACAACATCTCACTACCCCGGCTGCGCACGGCCATCGAGCAGGCCAATCAGGAGGTTGGCGGTTCGGTCATCGAAATGGCCGAGGCGCAGTACATCATTCGCGCCAAGGGTTATATCACTAGCATCAAGAATCTGCGTGCGATACCGGTAGGCGTGGAATCCAACGGCACGCCGGTGCTCCTGGAAAATGTCGCGGACATCCGCCTGGGCCCGGAACTGCGCCAGGGTATTGCCGAGTTGAACGGCGAGGGCGAGGTGGTCGGCGGCATCGTGGTGATGCGCTACGGCAAAAACGCGCAGCAAACCATCGCCGCGGTAAAGGCCAAGCTCCAGGAGTTGCAAAAGACCCTGCCGAAGGGCGTGGAAATCGTCGAGACCTATGATCGCTCCAATCTGATCGAGCGAGCGGTTGCCAATCTCAAGGAAAAACTTGTCGAGGAATTCATCGTGGTGGCCCTGGTGTGCCTGGTATTTTTATTCCATCTGCGCTCGGCCCTGGTCGCTATCGTTGCCCTGCCCTTGGGTATCCTGGCCGCCTTCATCGTGATGTATTATCAGGGTATCAACGCGAACATCATGTCCCTGGGCGGCATTGCCATTGCCATCGGTGCCATGGTGGATGCGGCGATCGTGATGATCGAAAACGTGCATAAACATATCGAGCGTGAGGCGCTGACCTCGGCTAATCGCTGGCAGGTCATGCAGCGGGCCGCGACCGAGGTCGGGCCGCCATTATTCTTCGCGTTGCTGATTATTACCCTGAGCTTCCTGCCGATATTCGCCCTGGAAGGACAGGAAGGGCGGCTGTTCGCACCGCTCGCCTACACCAAGACCTATGCCATGGCGGCGGCCGCCGGTCTTTCCATTACTTTGATCCCGGTATTGATGGGTTATTTTATCCGTGGCCGGATCCTGCCGGAGGCCCGCAATCCGCTCAATCGCGGCTTGATAGCACTTTACAAACCGGCCATTGCCGGGCTGCTGAACTTTCCAAAAACGGTCGTGCTGGTCTCCTTGCTAGTTATAATCAGTATGTACCTTCCCTTGGCGCAATTAGGTTCGGAATTTATGCCCGAACTCGATGAGGGCGATTTGCTCTACATGCCCACGCTGCTGCCGGAGGTCTCGATCGGCAAGCAACAAGAGTTCCTGCAACAGACGGACAAGTTGATTAAAACCGTTCCCGAGGTCAAGAGCGTATTCGGAAAGGTAGGGCGGGCCGATACGGCGACCGATCCCGCGCCGCTGTCGATGCTGGAGACCACGATCCAACTCAAACCCCGGAGCGAATGGCGGCCCGGTATGACGCTGGATAAATTGAAGCAGGAACTGGACAGCCGCGTGAAATTTCCCGGCGTTTCCAATATCTGGGTGATGCCGATCAAGACCCGCATCGACATGCTCGCGACCGGCATCAAGAGCCCGGTGGGGATCAAGATCGCCGGGCCGGACCTCAAGGTCATCGAGGCCGTTGGCAAACAGATCGAGCAGGTCGTAAATAAAGTGCCCGGCACGACCTCGACCTACGCGGAACGGGTGAGCGGCGCACGCTATATCAATATTGAGATTGACCGGCGCAGCGCCGCGCGCTACGGACTCAACATCGCCGATGTGCAGGATGTGGTGCGCATGGCGGTGGGCGGAATTAACGTGAGCGAGGCCGTCGAGGGACGCGAACGCTATCCGATCAATATCCGCTATCCGCGCGAGCTGCGCGACTCCGTCGAGCAACTGCGCCTGCTGCCCGTAGTGACACCCGGCGGTGCGCAGATTCCTTTAGGTGAGGTCGCCAATATAGAGATCGGTGACGGGCCGGACATGATCCGCAGTGAAAATGCCCAACTCAG
>JAYSPZ010000007.1:0-3649 GCA_043721815.1 Gammaproteobacteria bacterium
CTTGCGCAGGCGGTCGAACATCTTCGCCTTTTTGTCGCCGAGCTGCCGCCCGCCCCAATAGCGGTACAACTCAGCCGAATCAAACTCCCTGAATCCGTATCGCGCCAGATGCTCACTCAAACTGTGCATAGGTTTCGCATGCGGATCAGAGGGAATCTACGATAAACGATGGTGGGCCCGGTAGGACTCGAACCTACGACCAAGGGATTATGAGTCCCCTGCTCTAACCAACTGAGCTACAGGCCCAAGCGGCGCAGTATATCCGGTCTATGCCACATGGGCCAGAAGGCTTAGCCATCCAGATCGAGAAAATTGCGTAGCTGATCGGAGCGGCTGGGGTGACGCAGCTTGCGCAAGGCCTTGGCCTCGATTTGACGGATGCGTTCGCGCGTTACGTCAAACTGCTTACCGACTTCTTCGAGGGTGTGATCGGTGTTCATATCGATACCAAAGCGCATGCGCAGCACTTTGGCTTCGCGCGGTGTCAAGCCTTCCAGCACGTTTTGCGTGGCCTCGCGCAGCCCTTCAAACACGGCGGCATCGTTAGGCGACAGCACGCTGGAGTCCTCGATGAAATCACCGAGATGCGAATCTTCGTCGTCACCGATCGGTGTCTCCATGGAGATTGGCTCTTTAGCAATCTTCAAGACCTTGCGCACCTTGTCTTCGGGCATTTCCATGCGAATTGCTAATTCTTCCGGTGTCGGCTCGCGCCCGACCTCTTGCAACATCTGGCGCGAGATGCGGTTGAGCTTGTTGATGGTCTCGATCATGTGCACCGGGATGCGAATGGTGCGCGCCTGGTCGGCGATGGAGCGGGTGATAGCCTGGCGTATCCACCAGGTGGCATAGGTCGAAAATTTATAACCACGGCGGTACTCGAATTTATCCACTGCCTTCATCAGGCCGATGTTGCCTTCCTGAATCAGATCGAGGAATTGCAGGCCGCGATTGGTGTATTTTTTAGCGATGGAAATCACCAGGCGCAGATTGGCCTCTACCATTTCCTTCTTGGCGCGACGCGCCTTGGCCTCGCCGATGGACATCTGACGATTGATGTCCTTGATCTCGCCGATGGTCATGCCGCAGCCATCCTGCAAGGCGATTAGTTTATTCTGCACGCGCACTATTTCATCCTTAAACTGCTCAAGCGCGGGAGAGTATAGCCGGTTGGCCTTGATGTGCTTATTCAGCCAGTTTAGATTGGTTTCATTATCAGGGAACGAGGTGATGAATTCCTTGCGCGGCATATTCGCCTTGCCGACACAGGTATCCATAATAGTGCGTTCGTAGGAACGAATACGCTCGATCATCTGGCGCAGGTTACTGACCAAACGATCTACCGTGCGCGGCACGAGCTTGAACTCAAGAAAGCACTCGGCAAGTTCCTTGCGCAACTTCTGACTGCGCGCATGATCCTTACCGTGTTTGGCCGTCGCCGTCGCGGATTTTTGATGCCGACTACGCAACACCGCGAAGCGTGCGCGAGCTTCTTCCGGATCCGGGCCAGTCTCTACCGCATCGGCGGCATCTTCTTCCTCTGCCACTACGACATCATCGAGGGCATCGTCCTCTTCTATTTCCTTTATATCTTTTTTGAGCGTCAGGGCGGCGGTTTCCGACTCGAGGGCGAGAGGGTCGACGTAGCCGCTCATTATATCGGCTAGACGCACATCGCCAGTTTCGGTCCTGTCATATTCGCGCAGCAGTTCGCCCACCGTCTCCGGGTAAGTGGCAAGGGCGGAGAGTACCTGAGACAGCCCATCTTCGATGCGCTTGGCGATGACAATTTCGCCTTCGCGCGTGAGCAACTCCACCGCGCCCATCTCGCGCATATACATGCGCACCGGGTCGGTCGTGCGGCCGAACTCGCTATCGACCGCGGCCAATGCCGCAACTGCCTCTTCGGCGACATCATCATCAGCGGTTACTGCGGTATCGGCCAGCAGCAAGGTATCGGTATCCGGGGCAATCTCATGCACCGGAATACCCATATCGTTAATCATGCTGATGATGTCTTCGATTTGCTCGGGATCGACTATCTCATCGGGAAGGTGATCGTTGACCTCACGATAGGTCAAGAAACCCTGTTCTTTACCCATAGCGATCAGTAGCTTCAACTGTGATTCTTGCTGTTCTTGACTCATGCTCTGTCCGGGTTCCGTCGAAATAAAACGTCTAAAAAAAGTTGCAGGATTATACTCTAGTTATAGTGAGAATAGTAAATCTGGTCTAAGCCCAATTAGCTCGACCTAATGCCGCTTTGTAGCGAAAATAGCCCCTGTAGTTCCAGCTTCTCTGCCGGACTTAACTCCCCCACCTGCGATCTATTAAGTAAATCCTCTTTACGCATTTCAATACCTTGCGCGTACAAATTATCCAAGGCACCGCAAAACTCTGCCCCCCAATTCTCCTCTGGCAATAGATGCTGCTCCTGCGCCAAGCGCATCAAGTGGTGGCCTTCATCGGTACCCCGCCAACGCTCCAATAATGCCCCACTATTAAGCTGCGGTTGAGACTGTAATTGCTGCAATAAACTTACCAATAACTCAATTCCCGGTATCTGAAAGTCGGCAAAACGGCTTAAATCGCCGGCATGGAGCGCCAGGCGCGGCTGTTGCAGCAATAAAGCGATGGCCATGCGCACCGGCGATTTTGCCGCCAGGGATTTTGGTTTGGCCCGTCGCGCTTGGTTTTTCGGCTTTTCACCCGCCCGCTTCGAGCCTGGTTCGGCCTGTTTGAGCACCTTTGCGAGCTGCGCCGCCTCCATACGGACCAATGCGGCGAGACGGGCCAACATCATGTGGCGAAATACGCCTTCAGGTAAGTTCGACAACAGGGGCCGGGCGAGTTCCACCAGGCGGGCGCGCCCATCCAGGCTGCTTATATCGGTTTTTTTCATCAAATTATCGTAGAAAAAGGTCGAGAACGAGCTTGCCTGTGTCATACGCATCTCAAATGCCGCACTGCCCTCTTTGCGCACCATGCTGTCGGGGTCTTCACCATCCGGTAAAAACAAAAAGTTGGCCTGGCGGCCTTCGTGCATCACTGGCAGGACATTTTCCAAGGCCCGCCAGGCGGCCTCACGACCGGCTCGATCGCCGTCGAAGCAAAATAGCAGTGTAGGCGTGATACGGAACAGGCGCTCTGCGTGGTCGCGCGTGGTCGCGGTGCCCAGCGTGGCGACCGCATAGTGGATGCCGTGCTGCGCCAGGGCGACGACATCCATATACCCCTCGACCACCAGCAGTCGTTCGAGGGCACGCGTTGCCTTGCGCGCCTCATACAGCCCATAGAGTTCACGGCCTTTGTGGAATAACGGTGTCTCGGGCGAGTTCAGGTACTTAGGCGCTTCGTCACCCAGCACCCGCCCGCCAAAGCCAATGACGCGTCCGCGCTGATCGCGGATTGGAAACATGATGCGGTCGCGAAAGCGGTCGTAGTACCCGCCGCCGTCCTTCTCGATCAGCATACCGGCCTTGGCTAGCTGGGCTTGCAGTGTCGCATTGCCGACGCTCAAGGACTGCAACAGGTTGTCCCAACCCGGCGGGGCAAAGCCGATAGCGTAGCGCTCAACGATGGCAGCGCTGAGGCCGCGCTGCTCAAGATAAGCGCCCGCGCGCTGCGCATGTTTGGATTCGCGTAATTG
>JAYSPZ010000008.1:0-7420 GCA_043721815.1 Gammaproteobacteria bacterium
GAGCGCAAGGTGTTCACGAACAGGCCATTGATGAAGGTATCGAATTCGATCATGCGTCCGATATTCCACTTGTGTACGACCACGTCGTTGAGGGCGAAGCTCTCGTTAATACGCATGCCGCCACGCTCGGTACTGGCATGCAGCAGGATGCGATCTTCCTTTAGGTAATTCCCCCAGAGCATTTCATCCAGCTTTTCTATCATCCCGGCGGGCGTTACATCCGCCAAAAACCCCACGCGCCCCTGATTGATGCCTATCAGAGGGATTTCGTAATCGGCGAGGGAGCGGGCTACGTTAAGCAGGCTGCCGTCTCCGCCGATGACGATAACCAGGTCGCAGTTTTCGCCGATGTGCCTGCGCGACGCTATCTCCAGCCCATTATCGGCCAGCAGTTCGGCCGAACTCTCGTCCACCATGATCCTGAATTGGTGTTGCTTGAGATATTTGCTTAGCGTCAGGAGGATACCCCGTATACTGGGGTCACCGTACTTACCGATCAGGCCAATACATTTGAACGAGGGTGATGACATTTTATTTCCAGAGGCTTTATAGATGTGGCGAAATTTAGCATAACGGCCCGGGTTCGGCCATCGGCGGGATTGTGTAGATTAAACGCAAACACGTCCGCCGGGGCATTTAGCGCGCCGGTTCTTGACAGCAAGGATAGAGGTTGATAGCGTGCATTGGCACTCAAGAACACTGAGCGCTAACGGGCAAAATCTTCGTGGACTTGGGAATGTATGTCCGGTAACCAGATAATCAGCGAACGCGCCCAGTGCCTGTTAAAGGCCCTGGTAGGCCGCTATATACGCGATGGCCAGCCGGTCGGCTCGCGCACCCTGGCGCGCGATGCCGGGCTGGATCTGAGTCCGGCGACGGTGCGCAATGTGATGGCCGATCTCGAAGATCTGCAACTCGTCACCTCGCCGCACGTCTCGGCCGGCCGCATCCCCACGATGCTGGGCTACCGATTTTTTGTCGACAGCCTGCTCACCATCGAATCCCTGGATAGTGCCGAGGTGCAGCGCCTCAAGAAGCAGCTCGACCCGGACAAGAACACACAAGGTCTGCTGGAGGCCGCATCTACCCTGCTGTCCGAGGTCACGCACCTGGCCAGTGTGGTTATGCTGCCACGGCGCGAGCAGACCACTTTGCGCCAGGTAGAATTTTTGCCCTTGTCCGATAACCGCGTGCTGGTCATCCTGGTTATCAATGAGCGCGAGGTGCAAAACCGCATCATTCATACCGAGCGCACCTACACGCCGGCCGAACTGCAACAGGCGACCAATTATCTGAACAGCGCGTTTGCCGGCCAGGACTTACGCCGGGTCAAGGAAAATTTGCTCAAGGAGATGAACGAGACGCGCGAAAATATGAACCGGATGATGTTTGCCGCCATCGAAATGGCGGATAAGACCTTTAATGCGCAACCCAACGGCGATGATTACGTGGTCGCCGGGCAGACCCACCTGCTCAACAACACGGAAAATTCCAACATCGAGACCTTATATCAGTTATTTGAGGCCTTTAATCATAAGCGCGACATCCTGCATCTGCTCGATCAGGGCCTCAAGGCGCAGACCTTGCAAATTTATATCGGCCGCGAGTCCGGCTACGAGATGCTCAAGGACTATAGTGTGATTACCTCGCCTTATGCGGTGGGCGGTCACGTCGTCGGGGTGCTGGGCGTGATCGGCCCGACGCGTATGTTTTATGAACGCATCATTCCCATGGTGGATATGACCGCTCGCCTGTTAGGTGCGGCCCTGGATCAGCGCCACTAGCCCCATCCGTGCGGCTGCCTTCGGGCAGACTGGCACAGACTTTTACAGCGATGAACTTTAATACAACAGGATTGTAATGAATCAGGAGACAGTTATGGAAAATGAAGATCCCACTTCTAATGGGCAAGGACCAACCGAAGCGACCAACGACTTCGCAGCACCGCCCGCCGCACAAACCGACTCGCAGGACGACACGACGCTACTGCTGGAAGATGCCCGCAGCAAGGCCGACGAGCACTGGAACCAGTTTTTAAAGGCCAAGGCCGATATGGAAAATCTACGTCGCCGTCACGAACGCGACGTGGAGAGTGCCCATAAGTATGCACTGGAGCGTTTCGCCACGGCCTTGTTGCCCGTAATGGACAGCCTGGAGCTGGGCCTGGAGGCCAGCAAGGCGACGACCGGTAATGAATCGGGCGATGTAAAAAAACTACGTGAAGGCATGGAGCTCACCCTGAAAATGTTACAGGCGGCGCTGGAAAAATTCGGCATCAAAGAACTTAATCCGAAGGGCGAGCGGTTTAATCCGCAATTACATCAGGCCATGCTGACCCAGGAATCCGCCGATGTGGAACCCAACACCATTTTAACGGTGTGCCAGAAGGCCTATCTGCTGCATGATCGCCTGATACGGCCGGCCATGGTTATCGTCTCCAAGGCCCCGGGTGCCGCTGCCTGATAAAAACACCGAGCGGGCTTGAAATGCACCAGTAAGCCCCAATATTCCCTGCAAGCCGTAGCCGATTCTGGCGAACAACTCATCCTATAACGCGGAGACTTTGAAAATGGGAAAAATTATCGGAATTGACTTGGGCACCACGAATTCCTGCGTGGCCGTCATGGAGGGTGGAAAACCCAGGGTTATCGAAAACAGCGAGGGTGATCGCACCACGCCATCCATTATCGCCTACACGAACGACGGTGAGGTGCTGGTTGGCCAGTCCGCCAAGCGCCAGGCCGTAACCAACCCGAAAAATACCCTGTCCGCCATCAAGCGTCTCATCGGTCGTAAATTCACCGACGATGTCGTCAAGCGCGACATCAAGATGGTGCCGTATTCCATTGCAGCCGCCCCCAATGGCGATGCCTGGGTCGAGGTCAACGGCAAGAAGATTGCGCCCCCGGAAATCTCGGCGCGCGTGCTGATGAAGATGAAGAAGACTGCCGAGGATTATCTGGGCGAGCCGGTCACCGAGGCCGTTATTACCGTGCCCGCCTATTTTAACGATTCACAGCGTCAGGCTACCAAGGACGCAGGCAAGATTGCCGGCCTGGATGTCAAACGCATTATTAATGAACCCACCGCCGCAGCGTTGGCCTACGGCATGGACAAGAAACGCGGCGATACCAAGATCGCGGTGTACGACCTGGGCGGTGGTACCTTCGATATTTCCATCATCGAGATCGCAGAGGTTGACGGTGAACACCAGTTCGAGGTGTTGTCCACCAATGGCGACACCTTCCTGGGCGGCGAAGATTTCGATCTGCGTCTGATCGATTATTTGACCGATGAATTCAAACGCGACACCGGTGTCGATCTGCACAAGGATCCGCTGGCATTGCAACGCTTGAAGGATGCCGCAGAAAAAGCCAAGGTCGAATTGTCGTCCAGCCAGCAGACCGACGTGAATCTGCCCTACATCACCGCCGATGCCAGCGGCCCCAAGCATCTCAACATCAAGATCACGCGCGCCAAACTGGAATCGCTGGTCGATGACTTGATTAGCCGCACCATCGAGCCGTGCAAGATTGCGCTGAAAGATGCCGGGCTGAGCGCCGACAAGATCGACGATGTTATTTTGGTCGGTGGCCAGACGCGCATGCCCAAGGTGCAAGAGGTCGTTAAAAACTTCTTCGGCAAGGAGCCGCGCAAGGACGTCAATCCGGATGAGGCGGTCGCCATCGGTGCCGCCATTCAGGCTGGCGTATTGGGCGGCGAAGTTAAAGACGTGTTGCTGCTCGATGTCACGCCCTTATCGCTCGGTATTGAGACCATGGGCGGTGTGATGACCAAGCTCATCGACAAGAACACGACCATACCCACCAAGGCCTCGCAGATATTCTCTACAGCGGACGACAACCAGTCGGCCGTGACCGTACACGTACTACAGGGCGAACGCGAGATGGCCTCGACAAATAAATCCCTGGGTCGCTTTGATCTTGCAGACATTCCGCCGGCCTCGCGCGGCGTGCCGCAGATCGAGGTAGCCTTCGACATCGATGCCAACGGTATCTTGAATGTCTCGGCCAAGAACAAGGCCACCGGCAAACAGCAGTCCATCATCATCAAGGCCTCCAGCGGTCTCACCGATGAAGAGGTGCAGAAGATGATTAAGGATGCCGAGGCGCACGCCGAGGAAGATCGCAAATTCCACACCTTGGTCACCGCGCGCAATGCCGCAGACAATCTGATTCACTCCGCTACACGCTCGATGACGGATCTGGGCGACAAGCTGGAGACCGGTGAAAAGAGTGATATAGAATCCGCCATCGCAGCGCTGCAAGAGGCCACGAAGTCGGACGATGCAGCCGCAATCGAGGAAAAGACCAAGGTCCTGGCCGATGCCTCGGGCAAGATGGCCGAGCGTGTTTATGCCCAACAGGCCGAGGCCGGACAGACCGAGTCTGCCGCAGCCGGGCAGAGCGACACAAACCCGCAAGGCGAAGGCGATGTCGTCGATGCGGAGTTTGAAGAGGTGAAAGAGAACAAAAAGTAATACAGCATAACCGGAGCTTCTCAAACGAGGTTAGTTGTAGCCGCCTGATTTTAGCCTTTCTGAGATAGCCTCCGGTCATTATAATAAGCCTAACTGACAGGCGTGGGGAGGTACGTCCCGCGCCTGTTTATTGTGCGTTGTGGAAATTCTAAACCGATGGCGAAACGAGATTATTACGAAGTCCTCGGCATTGAACGCAATGCCACTGAGGAAGAGATTCGCAAGGCGTATCGTCGCCTGGCGATGAAATATCACCCTGACCGCGCTCCCGACAACAAGGAGGGAGAGGAACTGTTCAAGGAAGGCAAGCAGGCCTACGAGACACTTTCCGATGCACGCAAGCGCGCGGCCTACGATCAGTTCGGCCATGCCGGTGTGGATACGTCTGCGGCGGGCGCGGGCTTTACCCAGGGTGGCAATTTCAACGATATCTTCGGCGATGTGTTCAGCGGAATCTTCGGCGGCGGGCGCTCCGGTGAACGTGTTTACAGCGGTGCCGATCTGCGTTACAACCTGGAACTCAGCCTGGAAGAGGCCGTACACGGCACCACCGTCAATATCCGCATCCCCACGCGCGTCACCTGCAAGGTCTGCTCCGGCAGCGGCGCGAAACCGGGCACTAAGCTCAACACCTGCCCCACCTGCCAAGGTCACGGCCAGGTACGTATGCAGCAGGGATTTTTCGCGATACAGCAGACCTGCCCACGCTGCCACGGCAAGGGAAAATTGATTTCCGATCCTTGCACAAGCTGCCACGGACATGGCCGCGTGCAGGAACACAAAACATTGTCGGTCAAGGTGCCCGAAGGTGTCGGCACCGGTGACCGCATCCGGCTTGCCGGCGAAGGCGAGGCGAGCGAGAGCGGCGGCCCGCCAGGGGCTTTATATGTAGAGATCCGCGTGCGCGACCATCCAATCTTTACGCGCGAGGATAATAATCTGTTCTGCGAGGTGCCGATCGGTTTTGCCACGGCCGCCCTGGGTGGCGAACTGGATGTGCCGACCCTCGACGGCCAGACGAAACTGCGTGTTCCGGCGGAGACGCAAACGGAAAAAGTGTTCAAGCTACGCGGCAAGGGTGTGAAGTCGCTGCGCGGTGGGACGATAGGCGACTTGTTCTGCAAGGTCGTGGTCGAAACGCCGGTCAATTTAAATGCCCGGCAGAAGGCGCTGCTCACTGAATTCGAGGACACCATGCTGGAAGGCGGGGATAAGCACAATCCCAAGACCAGCTCGTGGCTCGACGGCGTTAAAAAATTCTTTGAGAATATGCAGCTATAAGATGTAGCGTACCCTGTGCTGCACGCGAGGCTTTGGCCTTGTGAATTGTGCGCACAGCGCACGCTACGCTTACGGCACACAAAAATAAGAGGTGACTTAATGACGCGTATAGCGGTTACCGGAGCAACAGGGCGCATGGGCCGCGCCGTAATAGATGCCTGCCGGGCGAGCACCGACTTCGAGCTGGCGATTGCCATCCTCCGTCCTGCGGATGGTTCGGTGGCTGGTCTGAATATCACCACTGATTTCGATGTGCTCATCGACTTTACCCGGCCGGATATAAGCCTGGAATACCTCGCCTTCTGCCGACACGCAAAACGGCGCATGGTTATCGGCACCACCGGCTTCACGACAAAGCAGCGTAAAGAGATCGCAGCAGCGGCCGAGGATATCGCCATCGTACTGGCACCGAATATGAGCGTGGGCGTGAACCTGTGTTTTAAGCTCCTGGATATTGCGGCACGCGTACTGGGCAACGAGGTGGACATCGACATCATCGAGGCGCATCACCGCAATAAGGTCGATGCCCCTTCGGGTACCGCGCTGCACATGGGCGGAATAATCGCACAGGCACAGGGCAAGGATTTGGAGAGCTGCGCCGTATACGGTCTGGACAAGGGCATACACGGGGTGCGTAACCGCGAAAGCATCGGTTTTGAGAGCATCCGCGCCGGCGATATTGTCGGTGACCACACCGTGCTGTTCGCGGGTGACGGCGAGCGCCTGGAGATCACGCACAAGGCAAGCAGCCGCCTGACCTTCGCCCACGGCGCACTGCGCGCCGCCGGGTGGCTGATGCAGCACGACAAGGGTCTGTTTGATATGCAGGACGTACTGGGCCTGAAATAGCAATGTAGATCGGCTCAAGCCGAAGGCGGAGCCGACGTTACGCTGCTCCTGATCCGATCTACGAAACTTCCTGTTTCGCTAATCCCGATAACAGATTAAAATGCACACACTCTAATACTACCCGCTGACAAACCCTGGAGCGGGAAGGCACCCCACGGTACCTTCCCGCTTTGCGCATCTGGAGATGAAAGTGGCCCTGAAGGTACCGGCACTGTTAGCCCTTGAAGACGGCAGCCTGTTTCGCGGCGAGTCTATCGGCAGCGAAGGGCAGACCGTTGGCGAGGTGGTATTCAATACCGCCATGACGGGCTATCAGGAAATTCTCACCGACCCGTCCTATTGCCAGCAGATCGTTACGCTGACCTGTCCGCACATCGGCAATGTCGGCAGTAATGCAGCCGACGAAAACGCCTCAAATATCATGGCCAGCGGGCTGGTCATTCGCGATGCCTCACTCATCGCCAGTAACTGGCGCTCCGAGCATTCCCTGACCGACTATTTACACAGTAATAACGTCGTCGCCATTGCCGGCATCGACACGCGCAGGCTGACACGCCTACTGCGCGAGAAGGGTGCGCAGAATGGCTGTATCGTGGCCGGTACCCCTATTGATGAGGCCGCCGCCATTGCGGCCGCACGCGCCTATCCGGGACTCAAGGGCATGGACCTCGCCAAACAGGTCACGACCTCAAGTGCTTATGAATGGCTGCAAGGTAGCTGGTCGCTTGCCGGTGGACTTCCTGAGGCCTCGTTAACAGCGCAGTTGCCCTATCACGTTGTTGCCTACGA
>JAYSPZ010000009.1:0-8275 GCA_043721815.1 Gammaproteobacteria bacterium
GACGTGACGGTCGATGTCGTGCTGCGTTATCTGCGTCGTCGCGGCGAACTCCCCGAGACCACGGATAAGCTGTTCGTGGTGAGCCGCGACGATAAATACCAGGGTTGGATCTCGATCACGGATTTGTTGACCAATGCCCCCACCAGCACCATCGCCGAAATCATGCATTACGACAATGAAGCGATTCCCGCGACTCTACCCGGCAAAGAAGTGGCCACTATATTCCAGCAACGCGACCTGGTCTCGGCACCGGTCATCGATGCCGACGGGCGTCTGCTGGGACGCATTACCATCGACGATGTGGTCGATGTGATCCGCGACGAGGCGGAACGCTCGGTGATGAACATGGCCGGACTCCCCGAAGAGCAGGATATGTTTGCACCCGTAATGACCAGTGTGCGACGACGCGCACTGTGGCTCGGCATCAATTTACTTACCGCCTTGTTAGCCTCCTGGGTAATCGGCTTATTCGACGCGACGATAGAGAAACTCGTTGCACTCGCGGTGTTAATGCCCATGGTCGCCAGTATGGGTGGTGTGGGCGGCACACAGACCTTGATCCTGGTGGTACGCGGCATGGCGCTCGGGCAAATCAGCAGCAACAATGCGCGACGCTTATTAACCAAAGAGATCGCCATTGGTGTCCTGAATGGTCTGGTTTGGGGTTTGATGTTGGCCATCATTACCAATATCCGGTTTGGCAGTTATCAGTTGAGCATCATTATCGGGGCGGCCATTCTTATTAATCTTGGCTTTGCCTCTCTGGTAGGTGTTGGCCTCCCCCTGTTATTGCGCCGACTGGGCATTGATCCTGCCTTGGCCGGTGGCGTGATACTGACGACCTTCACCGACGTGATCGGATTTATTGCCTTCCTGGGCTTGGCCGCGCTGTTTTTGGTGTAGCGGCAAAACCGTGGCTAAATTACATTAATCGAAATACAGCCATGAGCAATGACATCCTGATTCGAGTTGAACATTTATGGCGCTATTACGGCCCTCATTGCGCGGTACGTGATGTCAGCTTCGAGGTGCGGCGCGGCGAGGTGCTGGGATTTCTCGGGCCGAACGGGGCCGGCAAATCCACCATCATGCAGATCATCAGCGGCAATCTGGCACCGAGCGCGGGGCGTGTGTGGATCAACGGCGTCGATATCCTCGATCAGCCACGCCAGGCCAAGGCCAGTCTCGGCTTTCTTCCCGAACAGCCGCCGCTGTACCGCGAACTGACGGTCGATGAATACCTGCGTTATTGCGCACGCCTGCACGGCATCCGCAGCGGCGGATGCAAAATGGCCCTGAGTACGGCTAAACAACGCTGCGGCTTGTCTGATGTGGGGCAACGCCTGATCGGCAATTTGTCCAAGGGTTATCAGCAACGTGTCGGCATCGCCCAGGCGATTATCCACGCCCCAGCCGTGGTCATCCTCGATGAGCCGACCGTGGGACTCGATCCCATCCAGATACGCGAGATACGCGCCTTGATTTGCGAACTCAGGAATGAGCATAGCGTGATTCTATCCACGCATATCCTCCCCGAGGTGCAGGCCACTTGTGATCGCGTGCAGATTATCAATCGCGGCGAACTGGTGCTCGCGGACACTACCGAGGGGCTGTTGCGGCATATGCAGACCCTGAGCCTGCTGATCGGCTTGCGGCGGCCTCCGGCATTTGAAATATTGCGCTCTGTATCCGGTATAGAGACGGTAGAGGCGGCTGAGAACAACTTAATCCGTCTGCGTTACAGTGCGCAGCATAATCCCGCTGAGGCACTGGCAAAACTTGCCGTCGCCCAGGACTGGGGGCTGTACGAATTGAGTCTGGAACGGGTCTCCCTGGAACAGATTTTTGTGGATATTACGCGCACCGAAGAGGAGACGACGGCGGCATGATGAACATTGTCTTTACACTCGAAAGGAAAACCCAGTGCCGATCATGACCATCGCTGCGCGTGAGTTGCGCAGTATGTTTCTCTCGCCGCTGGCCTGGTCCATCCTGGCCGTGGTGCAGTTGATCCTGGGCTATATGTTCCTGATTAACCTCGATGGATTTAAGCAGGTACAGGCGCGCCTGGTCGGCATGGCCGGCGCACCGGGGATCACCGATCTCGTCGTCGCGCCCTTGCTGGGCAGCGCCGCGATCGTACTCCTGCTGGTGGTACCCCTGTTGACCATGCGCCTGATCAGCGAGGAGCGCCGCAACAAGACCTTGAGCCTGCTGTTCAGCGCCCCCGTATCGATGACGCAGATCATCTTCGGGAAATACCTGGGCCTGCTCGGATTCCTGTTGATTATGCTGGGCATGATCGCGCTCATGCCCCTGGCGCTGCTCGTGGGGGGCAAGCTCGACCTGGGTCAGTTCGGCGCGGGCCTGCTGGGCTTGGCCCTGCTGCTGGCCAGCTTTGCCGCCCTGGGCCTGTTCATGTCCACCTTGACCAGCAATCCCACAGTGGCGGCCATCAGCACCTTCGGGGCCTTGTTATTATTGTGGATACTGGATTGGGCCGGTGCCGCCCAGGCGGATACGGCCGACAATCTGTTTGCCTATCTGTCCCTGGTGAATCACTACGAGGCCTTGCTGAAGGGCGTGTTTCGCAGCAGTGACGTCCTTTACTATGTATTGTTTATCCTGACCTTCCTGGCGCTTTCCATACGCCGCCTCGATGCCGACCGGCTACAGCATTAAAGCTAATAAACAATAACCGCCATGCACGTAACGCCTAAATCGCGTCTGTTCATTCGCCTGCAAAATATCCTGTTTGTGCTGGTGTTTCTGGCCCTCATAGGCATGCTCGCCTGGCTGAGCACGCGTTATGTGTATCAGGCCGATTGGACAGCCGGGGCGCGCAACACGCTCTCGCCTGCCAGCCAAACTCTATTAAAACGACTAAGCGGTCCGCTCACCATCACCGCCTACGCGAGCGAGATACAGCCCTTGCGTAAGAACATCAGCGAAATGGTTAAACGCTACCAACGCTACAAGCCCGATATCCGCCTGAGTTTTGTGAATCCGCAAACTGAACCTCAGCGCGTGCGCGATCTGGGTATCAGTATGGACGGCGAATTGCTGCTCACCTACGGCGCACGTACCGAAAAACTACAGGACATCAGCGAGCAGAGCTTTACCAATGCCCTGCAAAAGGTCGCACGCACGGACAAACGCTGGCTGGTATTTCTGAGCGGACACGGTGAGCGTAATCCGCAGGGCATTGCGAATCACGACCTCGGCAACTGGGGACACCAACTCGAAAGCAAGGGCTTCAGCGTGCAAACCGTAAATCTCGCTGAAGCGCCGCAGCTTCCGGCCAACACCAACGTATTGGTGATTGCCGCGCCGCAGGTCGACCTGCTGCCGGGCGAGGTCAAGCTGATCCGGGAGTTTATCAACAAGGGCGGCAATCTGTTATGGCTCAGCGACCCCGGACCCCTGCACAAACTGGAGGCGGTCGCCGAACAACTGGGTGTCGAGTTTAAACCCGGCATCATCGTCGATCCTAATGCGCAGTTATTCGGCATCGATAATCCCGACTTTGCCGTGGTAGCCTCCTACGCAGGGCACCCTATCACGCAGAACTTTAACAGCATCACTTTATTTCCGCGCGCCGCCGGAATCGATATGCAGGCACCGGAGGGCTGGCAGGCGCAGCCCTTTTTAACTACGCTGCCGCGCAGTTGGTCGGAGACCGGCGAGTTGAAGGGCGAGATCCAGTTCGATGCCGGCAGTGACAGTCAGGGTCCGCTGGACATCGGCGTAAGTCTTACACGCGAGCCGCCGGTCAGCGCAAGCACCCAGCGCACGCAGCAGCGCGTCGTAGTTATGGGCGATGGTGATTTTGTTTCTAATATGTATTTAGGCAATGGCGGCAATCTGAACCTGGGGCTTAATATCGTCAACTGGCTGAGCCATGACGACAAGCTGATCGCTATCGGCGCGGCTACCGCACCGGACACCACGCTCAATCTGTCACGCACCGCCTCGCTCATGATCGGCTTCGGATTTTTATTCGTCCTGCCGCTCGCCCTGCTCGGTGCCGGATTGACGATCTGGCTGAAGCGGCGCAAGCGCTAAAGATAATGTGCATTAGCATCAGTTAAATGAACTCCCGCACCCGCCTCAATCTTGTCCTGCTCCTGCTCAGTGCTGCTGCGGCGCTGCTCGTGGTGTATCTGCCGGGTCTGGGCAAGCCCGCCGCGCCAATCCCACTCACCTCGTTAAACGCCAAGCAGATCACGCGCATACAAATACAGCGCAGCGATCAGGTACCGATTCAACTGGTCAAGCAGGCGCAAGGCTGGCTCATGACGACACCGTTCAAGTTGTCGGCCAATGAAATGAGCGTGGCCGCCTTGCTGGAGCTAAGCCATGCCCCAAGTCTGGTACGGCTGGCCGCCAAGGATCACGGCCTTGCCAAATTCAAGCTGGCCGCGCCGCGCGTGCGGCTACGCCTCAACGATGTCGACATCGCCTTCGGTGATACGGAACCGCTGGCACAACAGCGCTATGTTTTGCTGGGCGAGACCGTACACCTAATCAATGAAACCGTCTATGACAAGCTTATCGCCCCATCTGGAGATTGGGTTAGCACAGCGCTATTGCCCCCTGATAGCCGCCCGCTTGAAATCGACCTGCCCGGGCTTAATCTCGCCAAGCAGCCGGATGGCCGCTGGGTGTTAACGCCGCCCGCACCCGCTGTGTCCATGGATGCCGTGAATACTCTGGTCGGCGAATGGGCGCATGCCCAGGCCTTGCAGGTAAAACCGTATGCAAAGACCGTGGCGCAGGATCAGGTGTTGATACGATTGCAGCTGCGGTATGACCCTATCCGTTTTGAAATAGCAGCGCGCACACCGGAACTGATCCTGGCACGCCCCGATGCAGGTGTGCAATATCATCTACCCGCAGAGCTTGCCGAACGGCTGTTGAAATTGCCGACGCCACAGGTATCGCAACAAGATAGTCCGTCGACTGACGCGGCGGCGGCGCAGCATGTCCAATAAGCAGGTGCCCCTGCTTTTACTGCATTAATTTTCCTGATTTAAGCCTATGCCGGAACTCCCCGAGGTAGAGACCACGCGTCGCGGCATCGCTCCTCATCTCGTGGATAAACAGGTCATGCGCGTAATCGTGCGCGAGGCGCGTCTGCGGTGGCCCGTCTCTCCGGAATTGGCCCTGCAACTACCCGGAAATATTATTAGCGCCGTCGAGCGGCGCGCCAAGTATTTATTATTAAAGAGTCCCGCAGGTTGTTTGATTATCCACCTGGGTATGTCGGGCAGCTTGCGCATCTTGCCCGCGTCCATTCCGGCTACCAAACACGAGCATGTCGATATCGTATTGGAGAATCAAATCTGTCTGCGCCTGCGCGACCCGCGCCGTTTCGGCGCCGTGTTATGGACCGCTGCCGATCCGCTACAGCACACACTGCTCGCGCAACTGGGTCCCGAACCCCTGGAAGATGACTTCCACGGCGCTTATCTCTACCGGCAGGCACGCGGACGTTCGCTGGCGGTAAAGCATTTTATTATGGACAGCCGTATCGTGGCAGGCGTGGGAAACATCTACGCCAACGAGGCCTTGTTCATGGCGGGAATACATCCGGCACGTGCTGCGGGGCGTATTGCGCAACAGCGCTACCAGGCCTTGGCGCTGGCCATTAAGCAGGTCTTGGAGGCGGCCTTGACGCAAGGCGGGACGACGCTGCGCGATTATTATGCGGGGGACGGGACGGCGGGTTATTTTAAGCAACGGCTCAAGGTGTACGGGCGCGCTGGCTTGCCCTGTGTCGCATGCAGTCAAGCGCTTCAGTTAATCAGACAAGGCCAGCGTTCGAGTTATTTTTGCAGAAACTGTCAGCGTTAACCGGATAAGACAGGGGGGATTCTCTTGGCGCAAAAAATAGGCCCGGACCGCCTTGCGGCAGACCGGGCCTATTTAAAGCGCGAAACTTTTACTTATTTGGCAGGCATGACCTTGGTGGCCTGCATTCCTTTCGGGCCGCGTGTGGCTTCAAATTCCACCTGCTGGCCTTCGGTCAGCGACTTGAAACCGTCGCCTTGAACCGTGGAGAAATGGACGAAGACATCATCGCTACCGTCGGTGGGGGAAATAAAGCCAAAACCCTTGGCGTCGTTGAACCATTTAACTGTACCACTTTGCATAAAAATACCTCTTTCTCGTAAAAAACTGGTTACTTTGGGATTAACATTGCTGAAGAGACACGATCAAAGGTGGGGTACAGCCTCGCACTGCGGCAGGGGGTACGACAACCAACGGATAGGGCAACTTCAGGCACCTCACGTCTTAATAGCGTGGTATTTGTCATACTACAGAAAGTTTTTTGGGTATACAAGCTTTTATATTAATAACTTACGGGGGTAGCTGGCTCAAGCCCGGTCTATGGGGAATGCTACTACCTCGCTAATATCCGTGGCCCCGCAGGCCAGCATCACCAGGCGATCTACCCCTACCGCTACCCCGGCACAGGCAGGCAAGCCCTGCTCCAGGGCCGCCAATAAATTTTCATCCAGCGGGACATCGGCGATCTGCGCAGCACGGCGCAGGGCCTTATCCCGTTCGAAGCGCCGACGTTGCTCCTGGCCGTCCAGCAATTCATGGTAGCCGCTGGCCAGTTCCACGCCATTCACATACAACTCAAAACGCTCGGCCACGGGCGGGGCGGGCGGATGGTGGCGTATCCGCGCCAAGGCCGCCTGCGCAGCCGGATAATCATGGATAAAGCAGAGCCGTCCGTGGCCCAATTGCGGTTCTACAACGTGGGTCAGCAGGAGGTCTAACCAGGCATCGCGGTCATGGTCATCGAGTCCCGGCACCGCAGCGATACCGCTCTCCCGCGCACAGTCTTGCAGCTCCGCCAGCGTAGCCTTGTGTACATCAACCCCGGCGTAACGCCCAAAGGCATCCGCGTAAGTGATGCGCTCAGCGGGCGCCGTGATGATATCCGCCAGCAGGCTGGTGACCAAGGCCTCAACCTCATCCATAAGCGTATGTTGATTAAAACCCGGGCGATACCATTCCAGCATGGTAAATTCAGGATTATGCAAACGCCCTGCCTCGCCATTGCGAAAGGCCTTGCAGATCTGGTAAATCGGCCCACTGCCCGCAGCCAGCAAACGCTTCATGGCAAACTCCGGCGAGGTCTGCAAAAAGAGTTCGCGCCCGTGCGGTGCGCCCGGACCGGTGTACTGCGTGGTCAAACTTTGCAAGTGAGGTGCCGTCGCAGCGGCGGCGGATAATATGGGTGTTTCGACCTCAAGCACGCCGCGCACCGCAAAAAAATCGCGCAATGCGGCCAATATCGTGGCCCGGGCTTGCAGGTTTTCTTGCGTCGCCGTGGGGTGCCAGTCGGTTTTGGATTTCAAGCGAATTAGTTGAAAGATACCTAAATTACTCTTTAGCCCGCGCCACATACTCCCCGGTACGCGTGTCCACCTTGAGCAGATCACCAATCTCGACAAACAAGGGCACGCGCACTACGGCACCGGTCTCCAGTGTTGCGGGCTTGCCGCCACCGCCCGAGGTATCGCCGCGCAGTCCCGGATCGGTCTCGGTTACCTTGAGCACCACGAAATTCGGCGGGCTGATCGCCAAGGGCGTACCATTCCACAAGGTCACCGTGTATTTATCCTGTTCCTTGAGCCATTTTTTTGCCTCACCGACGGCATTGCTCTCTGCGGCATGCTGCTCAAAGGTATCGGACACCATGAAATGCCAAAACTCGCCGTCGCAATAGAGATATTGCATCTCGGTATCGACAATATCCGCCCCTTCCAGGGTATCCCCGGACTTAAAGGTGCGCTCGATCACACGCCCCGTCTTGAGGTTACGAATCTTTACGCGGTTGAAGGCCTGGCCCTTGCCGGGCTTAACAAACTCGTTTTCGACGATGGTGCAGGGGTAGCCGTCCATCATCACTTTAAGTCCGCCCTTGAATTCATTGGTACTAAATGTAGCCATTTCACCCTCATTCTGGGACTATATCCCGCTATGAAATCAAAAAGTTTCGTATGATACCCCGAACATCCACATCTTGGCAGGCTGCCACCTGGCAAGGCGAATTGGCCCAGGCGATCAATGATCCTGCCGAATTACTGGCCCTGCTGGATTTATCCCCCGATTTGTTACCGGCGGCACTGGCCTCGGCGCAGGATTTCTCGCTACGCGTGCCGCGCGGCTATGTAGCACGCATGCAAAAACGAGACCCGTGCGATCCATTATTACGCCAGGTATTACCCCTGGTCGAGGAACAACTCAGCGCACC
>JAYSPZ010000010.1:0-7844 GCA_043721815.1 Gammaproteobacteria bacterium
CGGCCCACGGAATCTGTTTTGCGCAGACGTTTGCGGATGAGTTTACCCAGGCTTTTCAATAGGCGGTCGCCGTTGAGGTGGCCGTAGGTCTGATTTATGGATTTAAAATTATCGATATCGATCATGGTAAAGGTGAGGGACTGCTCACTTCGCCTGGCGCGCGATACTTCGATGTTGATCTGCTCTTGAATACCGGCGTGATTGAACAGGCCCGTCAGACTATCATTCATTACAAAGGAGCGCAGGATGCGGGCGCGCTGCACGCGAGAAGAAAGGGCTGCCACCAGGTGTTTTCCGTCTATGGGTTTTTTCAGAAAATCATCCGCGCCGATATGCATGGCCTCCAACTGCATATTGATATCGCCCTCGCCGGAGAGAAACACGATGGGTATGCCGACGTAAATTTCTTGCTGCCGGATCATTCCCGCGAGATCGATTCCGTTATAGTCCGGCAGATAAAAATCCATTAACACCAGATCGGGCTTGAACTCTACCAATGCCTCAACAACCTCTACTGCCCAAACGGCCACGGCGGTGACCATGCCGGCCTGCTCTAAAATCGCGGCATAATTTTTTGCCAGGCTGGGTTCATCTTCGATAATCAGGATACGGTAAGGTTCGTGAATTTTCTCCGATATGAGTTTATCGAGTTTGGCCACTACCTCTTTAATGTCCACCGGTTTTATGAAATAGGCGTTTCCACCGGCATGTACCGCGCGCAACCGAGTATCGACATCGGTATGGTCCGAGATAAACAGGACGGGGATAGGTGTATCGCGTCCCTGCTGAATTTTTTTTATCGTACCGCCACCGTTGAAGTGACCCTCGACGAGTCGACTCTCCATTATCAAGGCATCAGGCGGTAGTTTACGTGCAGCCTCTTCCAGATGGGCCAAATGTCCGAAGCTCTCTACGGTATAGCCGAAATCACCGAGTTGCAGGGTGATGTCCTGTGCGAGCGCGGCATCATTCCCGGTCAGGTAGACCAGCTTGCCTTGTTCCGGCTTGGGTTGCGACAGGGGGGCAGGAATGTCCTGCGCCTGCTGCGTGATGTCGAGTTGCGGTGGCTCTGATCCCGCCAGCGCCACTTCATCCAACAGGGTGTTGACCAAGGTGCGCGTTACATCCGATGGGAAATTGGCACCCTTGACGATGTTGCCGAACAAGAATTCCAGTTTATAAGCACTTTTTCTTAACGAGCTGAAACCGAATGTTTCACAAGATCCCGCCAGGCTGTGCGTGAGCAGATATAATTCTTTCAAGGCTTCCTTGCCGGCTGCATCGTCGCGCAAAATGCGCCATTTTTCTCTGATATGTTCGATCTTGCCGGGCACTTGTTCCGCGTACGCCTTACGCAGGATATTGATCTGTTCTAAAAAATCTCCCTCGGGATTGGATAAGCGATAATGCAGATCCCAAATGCCGGTCACGCTGGCGGATAGGGTCATCGGATCGAAGGGCTTTTGAATGACGTCGATAGCGCCCAACTTTTTGTACTGCTCGACTTCGTGCGACTGCACCTTGCCGGTTAGGAAAATCACCGGTATGGCAGATGTTGCGTACGCAGCCTTCAATGTCTTGAGCGTGGTCGGCCCGTCCATTTCCGGCATCATTACATCGAGCAATATGAGATCGGGATTCAGTTTCTGCGCAGCGGCCAGTGCCTCGCTACCGGAGCCGCAGACCTTTACCTCAAAATTACCGATCTTCTCCAGAACGAGCCGCGCCATGGTGCGTACATCATGCTCATCGTCGACTATAAGGATTTTTTTTAAGAGAGGGGTTGCCATCGTGAGCTCTTTTTAATGAGAGTATTGCAGCTTGATTATTTTTGCCGGGCCTTATTTTCCGAAAGCTTGAAGCCGGAGCCGTGTATCAGGTGATGCCAGTATAGGCCGTGGCAAAAAATAAGTCATGAGGAAGCTAAAGCCCCTTGAAATGTTCGCGCGGGCTGAATGCAGAGACTTGCGCCAGCCCTTCGAAGAGTTCCTTTTCCCTTGAGCTGAGTACCGTTGGCGTAACAATTTGCAGGATTGCATACAAATTGCCATGTCCTTCCCCCGGCTTGGGCAGGCCCTTGCCGGTGAGCCGGAATTTTTGGCCGGCGCGCGCACCTTCCTTAATCTTGAGACGCACACTGCCGTCCATTGTGGGGATCTCAATGCTCGCGCCCAAGGCAGCCTCCCACGGCGTTATGGGCACTTCAAGCATAAGATCGTGTTCATTGGCCTTGAATAAGGGATGGGGGTGTAGCACGATGTTGAGAAAAAGATCGCCATGAGCACCGCCATTAATGCCTGGCCCGCCCTTGCCCGGAACCTTGAGCTTCTGACCGTCGATGACACCTTTCGGGATGCGCACATTGATATTCTTGGGTACGCGCCGTATGCCTTCTTGGGTGTGCTCAGGCACGGTTAATTCCAAGGTAACCTCAGTGCCGCGATAGGCATCCTCAAGACTGATATGTACCGTGGCCTCATAAGTCTGACCCGGCGTACCAGCCCGGCCACGTGTACTGCGCCCCGCTTGAGCACCACCCATACCGCCGACTCCGCCAAACAGCTCGGAAAATAAATCGCTAAAGTCCGTTTTGGAATAATCGGCGTGCTGACCGCGCGTAAACGTCTGCTCCCAATCCGGGGGTGGACGGAAACTCTGGCCCGCCTGATACTTTCCTAACTGGTCGTAAGCGGCGCGCTTTTCCGGTTCTTTAAGCACTTCGTAGGCCTCACCCATCTCCTTGAATTTATCCTCGGCATTACGTTCCTTGGAAACGTCGGGGTGGTATTTACGTGCGAGTTTCCGGTAGGCCTTTTTGATCTCGTCCGCAGAGGCCTTGCGATCCACGCCCAGGATTTTATAGTAATCTTTATAGTGCATAGCGCTTTCCTAAGCCGATCCTCGAACGCCACGGTGTACTGATAAACATCAACAGGATAAAACAACGTACTTGACGCATGGCCCAACCTAAAAGCATCATCGACACCCGGGCAGGACAAGTAGTAAGCCGGGTAGTTTAGAGCAGAGTTTGTCTCATAGGTGAAGCGGGATAGAAATTTTCAAGCATTACACGGTGGGGACAACTTTTCGGGAATTATCGCCGAGTTCAGGTTAGATCAAACAAGCGGCGAATGCTAGAGGAGGGAAGGCTATTAGTTAAGGCTTAAGGCGGCGGTAAAGCGGGAATGAATAGTTTACCGGGCTTCCGTATTGGAGCTGGCGAGAGGAATCGAACCCCCGACCGGCTGATTACAAATCAGCTGCTCTACCAACTGAGCTACGCCAGCATAATTCGACAATGGCTTGGCCATCCATGGCGATGCAAATAGTTTAATACCAGCCCCGGCCAGTACATCCTGTACTGGCCTTCGCCGCTGCGCGGCTCAGCCAACTGAGCTACGCCAGCATAATGTTCAGACGGCAACGCATTCTAGAGATTCATTAGACAGAAGGCAATTTACCTATAAGTCAGTAAGTAAGACTACACTAAACTTCGCAGTGGAAATTACTGTCCCGCCGCTTTCGTTTTTGCCAGCTCGGCATCCAGCTCGCGTAGCAAAACGAGTCGCTTGCTGTTGCTGTCCGAATTTTCCAGTGCAGGAGGAGTGAAGCTAGGCCCTTCACGATTATACTGCCACGCAAAAAAAGCCATATTCACCAGGATGAGAAAAATAAATAATCCCTTCACGACGATTCCCTCGCAATTATTGCCAAACCGTGCAGTACCAGGTTGGGCTCATAATGATATTGTGCCGACAACAGCGGTTGGATGCGCGGTGCATCACCGCCGGTGATGATAAGGGTGTTAATTTTAACTGCTGCGCATTGCTCCGCCACGATACGGTCGATAGCCGCAACTACGGCATACAGAGCACCGCTGGTGATGGCCGTGGCGGTATCCCGCGCGAAAAGACTTGGGTTAGCCGCAGGCTCGTCCATTGTATTAGCTAAGCCCTGCGTATTGCTACTCAATGCGCTACGCATCATCGTGAGGCCGGGCAGGATCAGACCACCCAGGTGTTTCCCGGCTGCGCCGAGTGCATCGATGGTGAGCGCGGTACCGCAATCCACAATACAACAAGCTCCGACATCGAGGTGATAGGCCGCAATTAAAGTTGCCCAGCGATCAGCGCCGAGTTTGCCGGGTTCAGGGTAGGCATGGGTGACACCGAAGGCCACGGCGACGGGCGTAATAAATTCGGGGAGTATTTGCCAATGCCGTTGCGCATGATCGCTCAGTTTCTCCGCGAAGCCTGCTCCGGCCACATTGGACACAATGATGCGTGCAGGTTGCGGAACTTGCGTCCAGATACTATCGGTCGGATTAAAAAAACCGTTCTCTGCATGCGAGTGACAGCCCGGTTCATGCAGGCCTTCACCGTCCAGCCATGCCCATTTAATGCGGCTATTTCCGGCATCGATCAAGAGTACCCTAAGGGAATTCAAGATGGTTCTTCCATAGCGCAGCCCCGAGTTTTATTTTTCACAAGGTATCGCACGCTGACCTCGCCGCAGGGGTAGCTGTGTATCAGGCCGTTGCTCAGCAGCCGCAATGAGCCGTTATCATCAATACCTTGAGCGGTGCCGACTACCATAGTTTCACGCGGCAGCTTTAAGCTCACACGCGTGTCGGTGAGCACGTCAAATTTTTCCCATTCGTGCCGGAACGCGGCAAGCCCCATTGTTTGAAACTCGCACAGCGCAGTTAATAGTTGTTGCAACACGATTCCGGCACAGTGATTGCGCTTTACATCATGACCGAGAATTTTTCGAAGGTCGATCCAGGCTTGGTCAATGCCCGCCACATGTTCGTGTGGCATGGCAACATTGAGGCCGATGCCGATTACGGCATGACAAGCGCCGGTGGCTTGTCCGCCTGTATCTATTAAAATGCCGGCCAGCTTGTGTCCTCGCCACATGACATCATTGGGCCACTTCAGACCGATTTCACTAATGCCCATTTCCTTCAGCGCACGAGCAAGCGCAACACCTATGACAAGGCTCAAGCCCGTCAGTGAAGCTGTCCCGGTTGTGAAGCGCCACAGCAAGGAAAGACAGATATTGCTGGCATACGGCGCTATCCAGCGGTGTCCCTGTCGGCCGCGACCTGCATGCTGAAATTCGGCCAGACACACATAGCCACCGGGCACCTGCATGCCGGCCTTACGCATGAGGTAGAGGTTCGTCGAGTCGATTTCATCGAGTATATCCAAATGTGAAACAAGAGCTTGCGCGGGTCTGGCGAGAGTTCCCAGGATAGTATCTGCGCAAAGCAATTCCACGCGATTTTCCAAACGGTAACCACCGCCACGTACGGAGCTTATACCGAGTCCAAACGCGGTGAGCGATTTTAATTTTGCGGACACGGCGCTACGACTGATTCCGAGGCGCGTGGCGATCTCACTACTGGAATGAAGCTGGCCATCGTTTAGTAGGCTTATTAATTGCATACGTGCGTCCTTAAAGCACAGTGTAGCAAATCGACTGTGCCTTGCATCCGGTGAAGTAAGTCTAAACACGTCCTTGACTTACATAGGATACATAAATAGAGTTAATGACCCAATCCAGACATTAACAGCGGGGAACATATATGTGGAAGAAAGAAGATACTAATTCCGGTCGTCCGTCTGAATCCAATACACAGGCGTATACCGTGCCGGAGACAAACACGCGTACCGAACGCGCTGCCTGTATCGGTGCCACCATTTCCATCAAAGGTGATTTAAGCGGTGGAGAGGATATGATCGTTGAGGGGCGCATTGAGGGTAAGGTCGATCTCAAACAGCATAAGGTCACGGTGGGAAAGAAAGGCGTGGTGCGTGCAGAGATACGCGCCCGGATTATTTTCATCGAGGGCGATGTGCAGGGCACGCTCTACGGTGAAGAGCAAATTGTGTTGGGGAAGTCGAGCAGCGTGCGCGGCGATCTTATTGCCCCACGGGTGACATTGGAAGACGGCTCCAAATTCAAGGGCAGCATCGACATGGAACCCAAAGGCACCGATAAAATGCAGGCACATAATCCCGTAACAACCGATATTAAGGCCGTTGCAGTCGGCGGTGACGCAGGTAAATCCGCGTTTGAAATACAGAAGGGAGAGCAGGGAGCTAAAGCCAACCCACGAATGGGATGACTTTGATACCTTCAAATGATCCCAAAGCGAAGCCGAACATCGATCAAGTTGCCTCGCCAGACCTGGTAATCCAGAGATCACAAGCACTCAAGATGCTGTGCCAGGGCCTGCGGGGCGACAAGACCTATGCCATCCTGGATTTGGGGTCTGCGGTTAAGGAAAATATCGATTTCTATTCGAGTTTTGCACGCAAAATTCAAATAGAAGATCTCTACGACTCCCTGAGCTTGCCCACTTCTTCATCATCGGAGGAGGAGGGTGGTGATGGAGTGAATAAAAGTTTCGAACACATGCTGCCCTATACCGAAGACACGCGTTTTGACTTCATTTTTACCTGGGACCTGTTTAACTATCTGACCCGCGATCAGTTGCAAAAACTGGTTGCTCATCTGGGCAAATTTTGCAACCGCCGCGCGATTCTTTTTTCGCTAATCACTAACGACCAGCATGTGCCCGAGCATCCGATCGATTTCAGAATTCTGGATCAGGAAAATTTAAGCTATCTTGCCGGGGCGATTGCCTCGCGCGTCAATGCACGTTATAAGGAGCCTAATCTCGCTAAATTCATGCCCGGTTTCAATATCTACAAGACCTTTTTGTTGCGCAATGGCATGCAGGAGTATCTTTTTACGCTGAGTGAAGATTAGGGAAAGCCCGTGTTAAGTTCGTACGCCGCAAACCAATTCGGGAAAGTATAAATCGGGTAGTTCTTTTTGGGTGATGCCGATAGTGTTGCGGAACCTTCGAGAGCAGAACACCGGCTAATCATGTAAGGTGGTAAGGGACACTCAATTCGTGCACGGCATTAACAAATGCCGCTGCCCGGTCAGGATCAACATGCTGATGGATGCCGTGGCCCAAATTAAATACATGGCCATTGCCGTGTCCATAGCTGGCAAGAATGGTTTCAACTTCTGCTCGAATGCGCGTAGGCGAGGCATACAGCACCGAAGGATCCATATTCCCCTGCAAGGCTACCTTATTGCCAACGCGCGCACGCGCACCCGCAAGATCAGTTGTCCAGTCCACGCCTAAGGCATCGCAACCCGTTGCCGCCATGGCCTCCAGCCACTGCCCGCCATTTTTGGTAAACAGAATAATCGGCACACGTCGGCCTTCATTTTCCCGTGTCAGGTTTTCTACAATCTGCTGCATGTAGTCAAGCGAAAACTCACGGTAGTCGCGCGGGGTCAGAACGCCACCCCAGGTATCGAAGATCATCAAGGCCTGTGCGCCCGCAGCGACTTGTGCGTTGAGATAAGCCGTTACCGAGCGTGCGGTGATATCCAGTAGCTTGTGCATTAATGCGGGTTCATCGAACATCATGCGCTTGCAGTGCGCGAATTCCTTGCTGCCCGCACCTTCAATCATATAAGTCGCCAACGTCCATGGACTACCGGCGAAACCGATGAGCGGCACACGCCCCGCCAGTTCACGGCGGATCAGGCGCACGGCATCCATCACATAGCGCAACTCAGTTTCAGGATCGGGCACGGCCAGCGCCTCGACATCGGTACGCGTGCGCACGGGTCTTTTGAAGCGCGGTCCTTCGCCTTCGGAGAAATACAGTCCCAGCCCCATGGCATCGGGAATGGTGAGGATATCCGAGAATAAAATCGCGGCATCCAGCGGAAAGCGATCCAGGGGTTGCAGTGTGACTTCGCAGGCAAAATCGGGTGTCATGCATAGTTTCATAAAATCGCCGGCACGC
>JAYSPZ010000011.1:0-2732 GCA_043721815.1 Gammaproteobacteria bacterium
TGGGTTTGCCGTGGACGGTGACTGTTTGGGCATCGCCGTTTGCCGCCCGTTTGATGAGTTGGCTGAAGTTGCCTTTCGCTTCCTGTAATTGCCATTTGCTATGCATGATGCCCTCCGTGTATTTCGCCGTTAATTCTGGCCAGACTGGACAGAATTTACCACAAAGCTTGCGGGTTGGCTATGCCTAACTTAAGGGCCAAGGGGTCGCGTCTTGTATCTTACTATTTTCGTCTGCTACTAGTGCCGTAGCTGAGTAGGGTAGGCAACTTGCTGGCCGGGTTTCAGCGTTGTAGTGTTGGAAGTCAGGACGAATGTACCTTGCCACCTGATACACAATCATGCTATTAATCATCAAATGATGCCTAATTAAGGCATCTCATGCTCGATTGAGGGAAAACCTATGAGAACCACGCTGAACATTGAAGACGAGCTTCTCGCCAAGGCGCAGCGCGTTAGCGGCCTGAAGGAAAAGACTGCATTGGTCCGGGAGGGGCTTAAGGCCTTGATCGAGCGGGAGAGTGCCCGGCGGCTGGGGCAGTTGGGCGGCACTGAGCCGCAGTTGCAGCCTGTTCCCCGGCGTCAGTCCGACTTGGCGTGATCCTGGTCGATAGTTCGGTCTGGATTGACCACCTGCGCGCCGGTGAGCCGGCGCTGCTGGATATTTTGAACGCCGGGCTGGTGCTGGCGCACCCTTTTGTCGTCGGCGAACTGGCCTGTGGCAAGCTGAAGAACCGCACAGAGGTTTTGTCACTCTTGCAGGACCTGCCCGCTGCCCCAGTCGCTACCGATGAGGAGGTGCTGTTTTTCATCGAAAGGCACGGCTTAATGGGCAGGGGTATCGGTTATGTCGACGCGCATCTCCTGTCTGCGATTTCTCTGACGGGAACCGGGCGACTCTGGACACGGGACAAGCGCCTCTGCGCAATCGCCGAGTCGATGAGCTTGGCTTTCGAGACGGCATAGTCATCGAGTAAAGCAGGAAAATCGGGACAGATTTTTCCAGTGGTGCATAAGGCGGAATGCACGGACAAAACCAGGCGGGATTTGTCAGAGCGTTTATTATTAAAAAATAGATATATTTCAATATATTATTGAAACTTTTTAATTCTATTTCTAGGGATGATAGGGCCAAGCCCTACAATGCAACATGTAAGTTACTCTTACATGCTCACCCAACAACAGCTTGACTCATGACTTGACTTACGGTTTACTTATCGTATGTCTTATCAACCACAATTCACCATTACTCCAAGCCTGCTTTCGCAGGTGGAAGCCGTAGCCGCGCTGCGGGAGCGGATTATGGGAGCGGCTGTCGAATTGACGTGGATTCCGGCTCTGCAAAAGGACACTCGCACGCGAAATGTCCACGCTTCAACCGCCATCGAGGGCAATCCCCTCACGCTGGAGCAGGTGCGGGCACTGGAACAAGGGCGCGAATTGGCCACCACCGGCGTGCGGGCCAAGCGCGAGGTGGTCAATTATTTCGCCGGTCTTCGCTATGTAGAAAAGCATGCTTCGATGAAGCGCATCGGCCACGACAACATCCTTGAACTGCACCGCATCCTTGCTGGCGAGGTGATGGATCAGGGCGAGGCGGGGCGTTACCGGATGATTGCAGTGCGGGTGGGCCGCTATGTGCCGCCACCTCCGCTGGAGGTATCCGGTCTGATGTTCGAATTGCTCGAATGGTGGAATAAGGAGTCGGTGAAACTCTCTCCGGTGTTGAGCTCGGCCATACTGCATCACCGATTTGAGACGGTCCATCCGTTTGCCGACGGCAACGGGCGAACTGGCCGGGCGCTGGCCTTGTGGGAGCTGTATCGGCGCGGCTTCGACACGCACCACATTTTTTCCGTAGACGAATACTACTGGGAAGATCGGCCGCGTTATTACAAGGAGCTGGATGCGGTGCGGAAGGCGGGCGGGGATTTGTCCGGCTGGCTGGAATATTGCGCCGAGGGGCTGCGGCAGACGCTGGAGCGTGTGTGGTTGCGGGTGCAAACCTTCAGTGTGAAGGCGTCCGTTAAGCTGGTGCTTCGCCCCCGGCAGGAGCAGTTGCTCAACCTCCTGCGCGATCACCACAGCATGGCCCCGAGCGAGATATGGAGCGCGCTCGGCATTTCCAAACAGGGTGCGATGGATCTGCTGCGCCCACTGCTGGAGGCGGGCTTGGTGGAAAAGGTGGGTGGCAAAAAAACTGGACGTTACGTCCTCAAGAGCTCATGAGCCCACTCAACGAATCCGTTGTCGAAGAAGCCGCGCTCGCCTGGCTGGAGTCACTCGGCTATGCCGTGCTGCACTGCCAGCAGCAACTCGTCATCGCGCGGACACACGACTACATTCTGAAGGGTGCCGCTATATATCGCCGCGAATTTCCCTCGGTACAGGTTCTGTTCGACCTGACTGGGTTGGCCGCCGGCCAGTTCCGCTGGAACGCGATATCCCGGCAGTGCGTGATCCGCTACAACCCTTGGGTGTTCGCGGCCGATTTCGACCACCACCTGGCTGACACCGTGGCGCATGAAGTGGCCCATTACCTCGTGTATCGCTTGCACGGCCCGCGCAACCGGCCGCACGGCCCGGAATGGAAACGCGTGATGATCGCGCTCGGGGTCACCCCCAGGGCCACCGGTCACTACAACCTCAGCGGCGTTCCCGTCCGGCGCCAGCAACGCCACACGTACCGCTGCGCATGCCGGATTCACCATATCTCAAATACCCTTCATAATCGC
>JAYSPZ010000012.1:0-2959 GCA_043721815.1 Gammaproteobacteria bacterium
TTAATGATCGCCCTCGGCCTGTACGCACGCTGGGCCGCCCTTGCCATCTTCCTGTTCCTCATCCCGGTGACAGTGATATTCCATCCCTTCTGGGCCGACCCGGAACAAATGAACAGCTTCATGAAAAATATCGCCATCATGGGCGGCATGCTGTACATCATGACCTATGGCAGCGGGCATTACAGCATTAAGGACGACCCCTGCGACCGTCGGGAACACGAACGCTTTTAGGCGACCCCGAGCCTCAACAGCGTCTTATTCAGGCGTTGCACAAAGTCGGCGGCATCGTCTAGCTGACCGCCTTCGCTGAGTACGGCCTGGTCAAACAGGATGTGCGCCCAGTCGCTGAACGCGGCATCATCGGTCTCATCGCGAATCCGGATTACCAGCGGGTGATCCGGATTAATCTCCAGCACCGGTTGAGAGTTGCCAACCGGCTGCCCCGATGCCTTTAATAAACGCTCAAGATGGGGGCTCATGTCATGTGTGTCCGCCACCAGGCATGATGGCGATGTGGTCAGCCTTTGGCTGATGCGCACATCTTTGACCTTGTCGCTGAGCGCACTTTTTATGCGCCCGGCCAAGCCCTGTAATTCCTGGGTGGCTGCCTCGTCTGCGTCCTGGCCGTCCATCTTGCCGAGATCGAGCTCACCCTTGGTGACCGATTGCAGCGACTTGCCATCAAACTCGCTCAGGTGTGTCACGACCCACTCATCAACGCGATCGGATAGCAACAATACCTCGATGCCGTTTTTCCGCAGCAATTCGAGATGCGGGCTGTTTTTTGCCGCAGCATGGGTGTCGGCGACGATATAAAAAATCTTTTTCTGGCCTTCCTTCATGCGCGCCACATAATCCGTTAAGGTGACGGTTTGGGCGTCGCTGTCGTTGTGGGTAGAGGCAAAGCGCAGTAGCTTCGCAATGCGTTCACGATGGGCAAAATCTTCAATAATGCCCTCCTTGAGCACCACGCCGAATTCCTTCCAGAACGCGGTATATTTTTCAGTATCGTTCGCCGCCAGATCCTCCAGCAAAGCCAACGCCTTTTTGACCGCGCCGGAGCGTATCGTGTCGATTAGTTTATTGCCCTGCAATATCTCGCGCGAGATATTCAGCGGTAAATCGTTGGAGTCGATAATCCCGCGCAGGAAACGCAGATAGCGCGGGCTCAATTGCTGCGCATCCTCGAGGATAAACACGCGGCGCACATAAAGTCTGATGCCATGCCGGGACTCGCGATCCCACATATCAAACGGCGCGCGCGCCGGGATGTACAGCAACAAGGTATATTCGTGCTTGCCTTCGACACGGCTGTGCAGCCAGGCGAGCGGTGCGGCAAAGTCGTGCCCGACGTGCTTGTAAAATTCGGTATATTCCTCGTTGCTGATCTCGCTCTTGGGCCGCGTCCACAGCGCCGAGGCACTGTTGACGGTTTCGTGTTCGACATCGGCGCCGTCTTTATCCTTGGCTTCGACGCGCATCAGGATCGGTGCGGTGATGTGGTCGGAATATTTACGAATGATGGTGCGCAGACGTTGTCCGTTCAAGAACTCGTCCTCGTCCTTGCGCAGGTGCAGCACGACCTCGGTGCCGCGCACGGATTTCTCGACGGTTTCCAGTGTGTACTCGCCCTCGCCTGCGGATTCCCAACGTGCGCCATGTTCGGCACCCAGACCGGCGCGACGCGTAGTCAGCGTGACCTTATCGGCGACGATAAATGAAGAATAAAAGCCGACACCGAACTGGCCGATCAAATGCGCATCCTTAGCCTGATCGCCGGAGAGCGAATCAAGAAACTGGCGCGTGCCGGACTTTGCGATCGTGCCGATATTCTCGATGACCTCCGTGCGCGTCATACCGATACCGTTATCGGAGATGGTGACGGTACGCTGCTGCGCGTCATAATCAACGGTGATCTTGAGCGCGCTGTCGCCTTCAAAAAGCGCATCGTCCGCGAGGCCTTCAAAGCGCAGCTTATCGATGGCATCCGAGGCGTTGGAGATCAGTTCGCGTAAAAAGATTTCCTTGTTACCGTACAGGGAGTGGATCATCAGGCTCAGCAATTGCCGCACCTCGGTCTGAAAACCGAGCGTTTCTTTATGTGCTGCCTTGTTCATGGTCAAGGGTGTCCCTGGATATAAGTTGTTGCCTGTAAATGGGGCTGGCGGTGCGGGAATCAAGGCCCGCTGTGCAGTTGCGCGGAAATGCGCCGAGTTAAAAATCAGCTCCCGGAGGGATCTCAATAATCATGATTGTTCAGGCGCACCGTGGGTCAGAAAATCTTCCAGACCCTGCAAGGCAGCGATGACGGCCAAGCGCCGTATGCCCGCGCGTTCGCCGGGAAAGTGCCGGCTCTGGCTGAGCGTTTCCAGTCCTAAGCCTGCCCAGGCCAGACACACGCTGCCGACCAGCTTGTCCGGCGTGCCGCCCGAGGGACCGGCAATGCCGGTGATCGCAAGGCTAACTTGAGCATGGCTATACAGCAGCGCGCCCTCGGCCATTTCCCGCGCGGTCGCTTCACTCACAGCACCGCAGGTTTCAAGCGTGGCGGCACGTACGCCCAGCATTTCCTGCTTGGCATTATTGCTATAGCTTACAAAGCCGCGCTCGAACCACGCGGAACTTCCGGGCACAGCGGTAATGGTCTGTGCCACCCAGCCGCCGGTACAAGACTCGGCCGTGGCAAGCAGGATGCCGCGTTTGCTGAGCAGAGCGCCCACGCGCACGGCCAGTTGTTCAAGCTCGGTTTCGTATGCAGGTGTCATACCGGCAAGTTAGGTTGTTACTCATAAGTTAGCAAGTAAGATTACATTTTCTGCTACGTCCCCGCCCCTTATGCAGGGTGGGGGTTCGTTAATGTATCGAATCAAGCCTGCAAGCAGGTGAACGACGACGCTTAAGAGGCCCGGCGCGATGTGGTAGCAGCGCTCTCCTGGTGTTCATATAAATAATCCCGCGT
>JAYSPZ010000013.1:0-7218 GCA_043721815.1 Gammaproteobacteria bacterium
CAAGGTACGCGAGATGTGGCAGCTTGCCGGTGCCGAGGTCGTGGAGACCGGCGTTGTCCATCACGATGAGGTGTTGGCCGCCACCAGCCATCTGCCGCATCTGCTCGCCTATACCCTGGTAGATACATTGGCGCGCATGGATACCAGCGAGGAGATTTTTCGCTACGCGGCGAGCGGCTTTCGCGACTTCACGCGCATTGCCGGGAGCAGCCCGCAGATGTGGCATGACATCTGCCTCGCTAACCGTAGTGCGATCCTCGGCATGATAACGCGCTTCGCCGGTGATCTTGAGCAACTGGCCGTCGCCCTGCGCGAGGAAAACAGCGCAGAGATTCTAAACCTCTTCACCCGTGCCAAGGGCGCACGCGACCGCTTCAAGGCCAGCACATCCGTAACGTAAAGTGCCCATCGTTAATTACACCTTCCCCTTAACCTCATTTTACAAGCCGTACACAACTCAACCATGGATAATCCCGTGAACTACATCGTCACGCCCAGTGGCCCACTGCGCGGACATCTGCGCGTACCGGGCGATAAATCCATCTCGCATCGAAGTATCATGCTCGGCTCAATCGCGGAAGGAGTCACCGAGGTCAGCGGTTTTCTGGAGGGCGAAGACAGTCTGGCGACCTTGCAGGCGTTCCGCGCCATGGGTGTGCGCATCGAGGGGCCGCAGCAGGGTAAGGTCATCATTTACGGTGTCGGTTTGCGGGGATTGCGACGACCGGATAAGCCGCTCTATCTGGGCAATTCCGGCACCTCCATGCGCCTGCTGGCGGGCCTGCTGGCAGGGCAAGCCTTCGAGGTGGAACTGCACGGTGATGAATCCCTGACGCGGCGGCCCATGAAGCGCGTGACCGAGCCTTTGTCAGTCATGGGTGCGCGGATTGACACCAGCCCGACGCTGACTGCGCCGCTGCGCATTCATCCTGCCGCATCACTCAGCGGCATCGACTACCGCCTCCCTGTTGCCAGCGCACAGGTAAAGTCCGGTCTGTTACTGGCCGGGCTTTACGCACAGGGCCGCACCTGTATCACTGAACCCGCAGCCACGCGCGACCATACCGAGCGCATGCTGGGCGGATTCGGCTACCGTGTCGAGCGGCAGGGTAACAAGGTTTGTCTGGAAGGCGGGGGCATACTCACGGCAACGCGTATCGATGTGCCCGCCGACATCTCATCGGCGGCCTTTTTTATGGTAGGCGCAAGCATAAGTCCCGGCTCCGACATCACCCTGGAGCACGTCGGCATCAATCCCACCCGCATCGGGGTCATTAATATCCTGCGCCTCATGGGGGCCGATATCGAGCTGAGTAATGAGCGTGACATAGGTGGCGAGCCGGTGGCCGATATTCGTGTGCGTTCAAGCGGCTTGCAGGGAATACATATTCCCCAGGATCAAGTACCACTGGCGATAGACGAGTTTCCGGCCCTGTTTATCGCGGCTGCCTGTGCCGAGGGTGAAACAGTGCTTACCGGCGCGGAAGAATTACGCGTGAAGGAGAGCGACCGTATCGCAGTAATGGCCGCAGGCTTGCAAGGTCTGGGCGTGAAGGCGAAGGCCACGCCGGACGGCATGGTTATCGAAGGCGGCAGCCTGTCCGGCGGAACGATTGAAAGTCACGGCGATCACCGCATCGCTATGGCCTTCGCCGTGGCTGGGCTGCGTGCCGAAGGGCCTATTATTATTAACGACTGCGCCAACGTGAACACCTCGTTTCCCGGATTTTCCGCAATGGCGCGTGCGGCCGGTTTATTTATCGAAAGCCATCAAGCCGATAACCATGTCTGACCCCGGCATTCCGGTAATCGCCATCGACGGGCCTAGCGGCTCCGGCAAGGGCACGATCAGCCAGCTTGTTGCAGAAAACCTGGGCTGGAATTTTCTCGACAGTGGGGCGCTGTATCGCCTGGTCGCGCTCGCCGCCCGGCAGCAGAATGTAGACCTGGACGATGGGGCAGGGCTGGCCCGACTCGCCACACAACTGAATGCCCGCTTCATTTCAAACGCCGACTCGAACCATTCGGATTTAAGCTCAGTCGAGGCACGCGTAATGCTCGGCACCCAGGATGTTACTGTGCTGTTGCGCAGCGAGGAGTGCGCGGAAGCGGCATCGCGGGTCGCCACCGTGTCACAGCTCAGGGCGGCATTGTTGGAACGGCAACGCGCCTTCCGCAGCCCACCGGGACTGGTCGCAGACGGGCGCGACATGGGCAGCGTGGTATTTCCCGATGCCGCGCTCAAGATTTTCCTCACCGCGAGCGTAGAACAGCGCGCACAAAGACGTCGTAAACAATTGACAAAAAAAGGAATTAATGTTGATATTGACACCCTGGAGGCAGATCTGGCCGCACGCGATGCGCGCGATAGCGGACGCAGCATCGCCCCGCTTAAGCTTGCCCCTGGCGCGATAAAAGTAGACTCATCAACGCTTTCCATACAGGAAGTTGTTCTGCTCATCCTGAGTTTGTGGCAGAATACCCGGTTCCAGTAGAATGTGTTGTCTCAAGGCGGTTGGTATTTTCCGTAGCTACCAGCCTTTTATAAACTAACCATGCGCGGCAACGTGCTTTTCCATTGGCCATGCAGTTCAGGCCCAGGGTTTTTAAACAATGATCGAAAGTTTCGCGGAATTATTTGAACAGAGTTTAGTCGGCAAGCAAATGCGCGTCGGTACCATCGTCACCGGCACGGTAGTTCACGTAGGCCGTGATGTCGTCATCGTCAACGCCGGACTAAAGTCTGAAGGCGTTATCCCCATTGAACAATTTTACAACGAAGACGGCAGCCTCGAAGTGGCCGTCGGCGATCAGGTCGACGTGGCACTCGATGCCATGGAGGACGGCTTCGGCGAGACCAAGCTCTCGCGCGAAAAGGCCAAGCGCGATCAATCATGGACCCGCCTGGAAAGGGCCTTCGAGGCCGGCGAAACCATTACCGGTTTGATTAGCGGCAAGGTCAAGGGCGGCTTTACCGTCGAAATCAGCGAGATTCGCGCATTCCTGCCCGGCTCGCTGGTCGATGTACGTCCGGTACGCGACACTACATTTTTGGAAGGGAAGGAACACGAATTCAAGGTCATCAAACTCGACCGCAAACGCAATAATGTTGTGGTATCGCGCCGCGCCGTGGTGGAAGCCGAGGGCAGCCCGGACCGCGAAAACCTGCTGGGCAATTTACAGGAAGGTGAGATCGTCAAGGGCGTGGTCAAGAATCTGACCGATTACGGCGCGTTTGTGGATCTGGGCGGGCTGGATGGCTTGCTGCATATCACCGACATGGCCTGGAAGCGCGTCAAGCACCCCGGTGATATCGTCAAGGTCGGTGACGAGATCGATGTCAAGATTCTCAAGTTCGATAAAGAGCGCAATCGCGTCTCGCTGGGCCTCAAGCAAATGGGTGACGACCCCTGGGTCTACCTGTCCCGTCGCTACCCGCAAGGTGGCCGTCTATTCGGCAAGATCACCAATATCGCCGATTACGGCTGTTTTGTAGAGATTGAGGACGGCGTTGAAGGCCTGGTACACGTCTCCGAGATGGACTGGACCAACAAAAATGTTCACCCCTCCAAGCTGGTGCAACTGGGCGACGAAGTCGAAGTCACCGTATTGGACATCGATGAAGAGCGCCGCCGCATCTCCCTGGGCATGAAACAGTGCCGACCCAACCCGTGGGAAGAGTTCGCCGCCACGCACAACAAGAATGACAAGATAGTAGGCAAGATTAAATCGATCACCGACTTCGGCATCTTTATCGGTCTGGACGGCGCGATTGACGGCCTGATACACCTTTCCGACATCTCCTGGAATGCCCCCGGCGAAGAGGCGGTGCGTAATTACAAAAAAGGCGATGAAATCGAGACCGTTATCCTGGCCGTTGATCCCGAGCGTGAGCGCATTTCCCTGGGTATCAAGCAACTCGATAAAGATCCATTTTCCAACTACGTCGCGGTGCAGGCTAAAGGCAGCATCGTGAAGGGTGTGGTCAGCGAGGTTGATGCGAAGGGCGCGGTGGTAACGCTGAGCGAAGGTGTGGAAGGCTATCTGCGCGCCTCCGAGTTGACCCGCGACCGTATCGAGGACGCACGGATCGTGCTGAAGGTCGGTGATGAAGTCGAGGCCAAGTTCATGGGTGTCGACCGCAAGAACCGGACTATTACACTTTCAGTGAAGGCAAAAGATCATGAAGACGAGGCCGAGGCGGTGCAGGACTACAGTCGCGCGGGCACGGCCGGCACGACCAGCCTGGGCGACATCCTGAAGGAACAGATGGAGATCAAGAACGGCTAAACCCGCGCACGCCGCCCCTATCTACTTAGGCTCACCGGCTTTCAATGAGGCCTATGGCGAGATCAAAAATAACCGGTTTTTTCGTGGACATGGACGTTCTGAGCGATTAAAGGATACAGTGATGGTGGGCAGGGAATGAAACTATGACCAAATCAGAACTGATAGAGATACTCTCGAACAAGCAAACTCATTTAGCCCCCAAGGATATTGAGTTAACGGTTAAAGCTATACTCGAACAAATGGGGCAGACCTTGGCTCAGGGCGGACGTATAGAGATTCGCGGCTTCGGCAGTTTTTCGCTTCATTATCGCCCCCCGCGCATGGGAAGAAATCCGAAGACCGGGGAGGCCGTGTCCCTGGCGGGGAAGTACGTCCCTCACTTCAAGCCGGGGAAGGAACTACGCGAACGGGTCAATGAAGACAGCAAAACGTAAGCTACAGGATTACGGCAAGACAAAGAAAACGGCATAGCTCATCGGCATATGCCGTTTTTTTTGGCGTGAAAATGGAATAACCTATCCCTGGTGTTCCCAGACAGCCAACATACCTTCTCTCGATCAGGGCAGGCCCCAGCGTTAGCAACCGGAGATGTAGCATGATGCGTATCGTTCGCTTGATTTTCTATATCCTTATCCTGCTCCTGGGTTTGAGTTTCGCGGTGCTCAATGCGCAGAATATCTCACTGAATTATTACTTCGGAATGTGGCAGGCCCCGTTGTCGCTCACCCTGGTGCTGGCCCTGGCCCTGGGCGCTTTGTTGGGGATAGTAGCCTGCCTTGGTTTACTGATGAAATTAAAAAGAGAGATAAGCACACTGCAAAAGGCAGCGAAACTGTCCGAGACAGAGCTTATGAATCTGCGGGCAATTCCACTTAAGGATCCCGAATAGTGTTGCAATGGTTGTTCTTGCTCCTGCCGGTTGCGGCCTTATCCGGCTGGTGGCTGGCGAAGCGCCAGATGCGTCGCGAAGGACCAAATGGTTCGGAGTTGTCTTCGAATTATTTCAAGGGACTCAATTACCTTCTTAATGAACAACCGGATAAGGCCATCGAGGTGTTTGTGCGCATGCTCGAAGTCGATAGTGAAACGGTAGAAACGCACCTCGCGCTGGGCAATTTATTTCGCCGTCGTGGCGAAGTGGACCGCGCCATCCGCATTCACCAAAACCTCATCGCCAGACCCACCCTGGACAGGCAGCAACGCACCCAGGCATTGTTGGAGCTTGGGCAGGATTACATGAAGGCGGGGTTACTGGATCGTGCCGAAACATTATTTTTGGAGCTGATCGATTTAAACGATCACACCGAGCCGGCCTTACGTCACCTGATCGATATTTATCAGCAGGAAAAAGATTGGGACAAGGCGATTGTCACGATACAAAAACTTGCGTCCTTGAGCGGGGCCTGCAAGGCACCCGTGATCGCGCATTACCACTGTGAATTGGCCGAATTCGCCCGGCACAATAATGACCTCGCGCTGGCGCATAGCGAGGCCGGACAGGCGCTGGATTGTGACGGAAATTGTGTGCGGGCAAGCCTGTTATTAGGCGACATGGAAATGGCTCAGGGCGACTATAAGGCCGCGATTCGAAACTTTAAAAACGTGCAACATCAGGACGCGGATTATCTGCCCGAGGTCATCGCCCCCTTGCTGAATTGCTATAACAAGCTGGGCATGACCCGCGAGATGATCGATTATTTGATGCAGATATTGCAAAAGCACAACAGCATCAGTCTGATGCTGGCCCTGGCCGAGCTGCTACGCGAGCAACACGGCGATCTTGAGGCGGGCCTGTTTATCACCGAGCAATTACGCAAACGTCCGTCGGTGCGTGGCCTGGGTCGGCTTATCGAATTAAATCTTGCACATTCCGAAGGCGGGGCACGCGAAAATTTACTCATATTGAGAGATTTGACGGAAAAATTGTTGGAGGGAAAGCCGATTTACAAATGCAGCAACTGCGGCTTTACCGGGAAGGCCATGCACTGGCAATGCCCCGGCTGCAAAAACTGGAATAGCGTAAAGCCGATACAGGGAGTAGAGGGTGAATAATTCGCGCATCATCGTAGCCCTGGATTACGCCAGCGCAGATCAGGCCTTTGAGTTTATCGCCAGACTGGAGCCGACTTCGTGCAGAGTCAAGGTCGGAAAGGAATTATTCTGCCGCGCCGGTCCGGCATTGGTAGAAAAGCTGGTGAAGCTGGGCTTTGACGTTTTTCTCGATCTTAAATTTCACGACATTCCCAATACGGTTGCACAGGCCTGTCGTGCGGCGGCCGATCTGGGGGTATGGATGATGAACGTACATGCCCTGGGTGGAAGCAAAATGATGGAGGCCGCGCACTCCGCGCTTGCAGGCCGGGCGCAGCGGCCGTTATTAATAGCGGTTACCGTACTGACCAGCCTGGATGACGATGATCTAAAGGCAGTCGGCCTGTCCGGCAGCGCGGTGCAGAATGTTCAGCGACTTGCCTTGCTGGCCCGGCACGCGGGCATGGACGGTGTGGTGTGTTCGCCGCAAGAGCTTGTCACATTGCGTAAGTCCATAGGTAACGATTTCTGTCTGGTCACTCCGGGCATTCGTCCTGCGGGTTCCGCACAGGACGATCAGCGGCGCGTCACGACTCCGCGTGAGGCCATGCACAGCGGCGCGGATTACCTTGTGATTGGGCGCCCGATTACAGCGGCAAGCGACCCCATGCAGGCCCTGATGACCATAACAGCGGAAATAGAGACCACTACGGTATAACGCCGAAAAACACGGTACCGGCGACCGGTTAGCCTGCGCGGTGCGCGACCCCAAATCCCCCGGCCTACGGCCACCCCCTTTGCAAAGGGGGTTTGGTAGCGTGCGCTGTGCGCGCGAAACGATTATCCGCACCGGCTAGACGTGCATGTAGCGTGCGCTGTGCGCACGAAATAGCTGAC
>JAYSPZ010000014.1:0-4480 GCA_043721815.1 Gammaproteobacteria bacterium
GCGCCTTGCCCGCCTCCGCCTTGATCGGAGGCGGCTACCCCCGCGGCGCCTACCAGCAACTGGCTCAGTTGTCCCTTGGCCATGTGTTCAGCGGCGTGATGCCCTACCACATGGCCAACCTCATGGCCTAACACACCAGCCAGCTGCGCCTCGTTTTCGAGTTGCCCTAACAGCGCGCTGGTGATGAAGACCGGCCCGCCGGGCAGGGCAAAGGCATTGACGGTTTGGTCATCCGCCAGCACATGAAATTGATATTGATAGGGACCGTTCTTGGCCTTGCTGTTGGCGACCACCGCCTGCCCGACCCTATTGACGTAATCCTGAATCTGGGTACTGGGGTGCAGCCCACCCATCTGGTCGGCCATCTCCGGTGCGGCTTGTAGGCCCAGCGCGGTCTCCTCATCGGTTGACAGGCTGATGTGCTGGGTCTCACCCGTGACCGGGTTTTCCTGGCGCAGGCCGTAATAACTCACCAGGGCAAAAATCACCATCGCGGCGGCGATAAGAATTCGAGCGGAGAAGCGCATATAGAATCCTTTAAAAAAGTCGGGGATGACTTTAAGCCGCACCAGTGGCGCGACGTCCTTTTTCGACAGTAGTTTAACCTAAACGCATTCAGTTCAAAAATGGTCCTGTAGTATGCATTGATTTAATCGAAGCCATCCCGAGGCCAATCCGCTATAATCCGATTTGGGAGTCGACTGGGCAGTCGCTCCGGCACCCGTTTGTATCAGGTCCGGGGAGGAAAGTCCGGGCTCCATAGGGCAGGGTGCCAGGTAACGCCTGGGAGGCGCGAGCCTACGGAAAGTGCCACAGAAAATATACCGCCGAACGACGCTTGCGTGCGTGGTAAGGGTGAAATGGTGCGGTAAGAGCGCACCGCGCGGCTGGCAACAGGCGTGGCAGGGAAAACCCCACCCGGAGCAAGATCAAATAGGGTAACCATAGTGCGGCCCGCACTGTTACCGGGTAGATTGCTTGAGGTACACGGTGACGTGTATCCCAGATGAATGACTGCTCTCGACAGAACCCGGCTTACAGGTCGGCTCCCTCCTTTTTTACACCTCCACCAAGCCCATCATAACGCCCGTTATTTTCTCGCCCCTCTTGCCCACCGCGAACACGCGCGGATTAACCGCCCGTCCACCCCGAAACTTCTTGTGCAACTTCGCTTGACAAGCACAAGTTCCACTCCCTATAGTGCGCAGAAGTGGGGCAAAGTGGGGATTAGTGGGAGAAACCTAGAGGGGACATTCCTTGTTTCGTGGCATCAATTCACTGAGTCTGGACATCAAAGGGCGCATGGCCGTGCCGAGCCGGTATCGCGAGCGCCTGCTTGTCGATGCCCGCAGTCAGCTCATCGTCACCATTAACCCCGACCCCGACAATCCCTGCCTGTGGTTGTATCCGCTCCCCGTCTGGGAGGCCGTCGAACACATCTTAGATGGGCTCCCCAGCCTCGACAAGGCCGCACAGAAAATTCGCCGCCTGCTTATCGGCCATGCCACCGAGTGTGAGCTGGACGGCCAGGGCCGTCTCTTGGTGCCCCCGCCGTTGCGTGCCATGGCTAAGCTCGACAAACAAATTGCGCTCGTGGGCCAAGGTAAGAAATTCGAGATTTGGGATGAGCCTACCTGGGCCGCGCATCGCGATGGTTGGTTGGCGGAGGATATTAAGGAATATACGGAATTAGCGGATGGCATGAAAACGCTGTCACTCTGATGTCGGCCCACGGCAGCGCTATCCATGGCCGATAACTATACGCACCGGCCGGTGTTACTGGAGGCAGTCATCGCAGGCTTGAATATCAAGTCGGACGGAATATACGTCGATGGTACCTTCGGGCGTGGCGGCCACGCCCAAGCCATCGTGGACAGGCTGGGCCCAGGCGGGTGTCTGCTGGCGATCGATAAGGATCCGCAGGCTTGTGAGGCAGCGCAGCAAAAATTTGTAGCGGATGGGCGTTTCATGATTGAACGGGGTACGTTCGCAAACCTTAAAGAGCATGTGCAGAGGCACGGCCTGTTGCATAAGGTGGACGGTGTTGTGCTTGATCTGGGGATGTCTTCCCCGCAGCTCGATGACCCACAGCGCGGCTTTAGCTTTACCCAGGATGGTCCGCTGGATATGCGCATGGATCCCGATACCGGTACCAGCGCCGCCGACTGGCTGGCCAACGCCACCGACACCGAGATTACCCGGGTACTCAGGGTTTATGGTGAAGAGCGTTACGCCAAGCGCATTGCGCGCGCCATTGTGGCGGCGCGCGAGCAGACCCCGATCAGCGGCACGCGGCAACTGGCTGCGATTGTCGCCAAGGCCAACCCCGCGTGGGAAAAGGGCAAGGACCCGGCCACGCGTAGCTTTCAGGCCATCCGCATCTTTATTAATCATGAACTCGACGACCTACAGGCCTTTCTCGACCAGGTCCTCGATATTCTGGCACCGGGCGGGCGCATTCTGGTAATCAGCTTTCACTCGCTGGAAGACCGCATGGTAAAACGCTACATCCGCACCCAGGTACGCGGTGACGACTTTCCGCACGATTTACCCGTGACCCACGCACAATTGCGCCCCCGGCTGCGCGCCATCGGCAAGGCCATCCACCCGGATGCGGCCGAGATCACAATCAATCCGCGCGCGCGCAGCGCCACCTTACGCATCGCGGAATACCTGCCCGATCTCCAGTCGAATCCTATTGGGCCCAGCCCCCCGCAAAGTATCAGGCCGAATCACTCATGAGTCCTTCGCGCATCGATTATGCAGGCGATCATAGCGGCGGCAGTGCTGGTTTTTATCCGGGACAGGCGGTGGTGGCACCAACCCGCAAACCGCAAAGTCTGGGCGCTACGATAGCCACCGGCTTGCTTGCCTTAGCGGTCTTCGCCTCGGCCCTGGCCGTGGTGTATGCCAAACATGAAAACCGCCGCCTATTCGTTGAATTGCAGGGTCTGCAAACCACGCGTGACGAGATGAATGTGGAGTGGGGCCAGTTACAACTTGAGCAGAGTACCTTGGCCACCCATGCGCGTATCGATGCCGCTGCGCGCACCCAGCTTGACATGATCGCCCCCGCCCCCGACACCGTGGTGATCGTAAGGCCATGAGTACTCCGGCCACTTATCCCGCCCGCCGCGCCCTGGTCTTGCTGGTATTGAGTGCCATTACGCTGCTGTTGGCCTGGCGCGCGGTAGAGTTACAGGTCTTTAACAGGAGTTTCCTGCAAGGCGAAGGCAACGCCCGTCACCAGCGCGTCATCGCGGTCGCGGCCCATCGCGGCATGATTACGGATCGCAACGGCGAACCGCTGGCGATCAGCACGCCGGTCGATTCGGTATGGGCTAACCCCCAGCAAATGGTGACCGCTCAGGCGCATTGGCCGCAGCTTGCTAAATTACTAAATCTGGATCCGCAGCAATTGCGCAAACACCTGGCCGCGCGCATGGACAAGGAATTCATCTACCTCAAGCGCCGCATCAATCCCGATATCGCCCAGCAGGTCATGACCTTGGGCATCCCCGGGATCTCGCTGCAACGTGAATACCGACGCTATTATCCCGGCGGTGAGGTCAACGCGCAGGTACTCGGATTTACCGGCATCGACGATGCCGGACAGGAAGGCCTGGAGCTTGGCTATGATGACTGGCTGCGCGGCGTGCCGGGTAGCAAGCGCGTCCTCAAGGATCGCTTGGGCCGCATCGTCGAGGACGTGGAGAGCATCAATCCGCCGCGCCCGGGGCGCGACCTGCGCCTGAGCATCGACCGACGCATCCAGTATCTGGCCCACCGCGAATTGAAGGCGACCATCACGCAGCAGCGGGCGAAATCAGGCTCGGCGGTGATCCTGGACGTGCGCACCGGCGAGGTGCTGGCGATGGTGAATCTGCCGACCTATAACCCGAACCGACCTAATGCGACGCGCAACGAGGGTACCCGCAACCGCGCGGTGACGGATGTCTTTGAACCTGGCTCGACGATCAAGCCGTTTACCGTTGCTGCGGCCCTGGAGTCCGGCCAGTACCGGGCGGAAACGCTTATCGAAACCAGCCCCGGATTTTATAAGGTCGGGCGCAAGATGATCCGTGACCTGCACGATTATGGCCTCATCGATGTCTCCACGGTGATCCAGAAATCCAGCAATATCGGCACCACCAAGATGGCCCTGGCCATCCCCCCGCAGCGCATGTGGAAGGTGTTTTCCGGCGCAGGCCTGGGTGTATCCACCGGCAGCGGCTTCCCCGGCGAGGTCAGTGGCTTGCTGATACCGTACCAACGCTGGCGTGATCTGGATCGCGCCACCCTCTCCTTCGGTTACGGCCTGTCCGTCACGCCCTTGCAACTGGCCCAGGCCTATACCGTGCTGGCCGGCGATGGACAACTACGCCCGGTGTCGTTCGTGCCCGTGGAACACGCGCCGCCCGGCAAACCGGTAATACAGGCGCAGACCGCCGCCGCACTGCGCGTGATGATGGAGCGCGTG
>JAYSPZ010000015.1:0-2228 GCA_043721815.1 Gammaproteobacteria bacterium
TCTACCGGCCGTCAGGCGCAAACGTCGCGTGCAGCGTTGAGCCAGGGCCTCATCATGCGTCACCAGGATCAGCGTGGTCGCCTGTTCACGATTAAGCTCAAAGAGTAAATCGATAATCTGTGCGCCGGTTGTCTCGTCGAGATTGCCGGTGGGTTCGTCGGCCAACAAAAGTTTCGGTTGAGACGCAAACGCGCGCGCAATCGCCACACGCTGCTGCTCGCCGCCGGAAAGCTGTTTGGGATAATGGTGCAGGCGCTCCTGCAATCCAACCTTTGCAAGCACTGTTTTGGCCAGCGCATGCGCGTTTAATGCGCGGTCACCCAGCTCCAGCGGCAACATCACATTTTCCAGAGCAGTAAGGTTCGGTAATAGCTGAAAGGCCTGGAAGACAAAGCCGATCATGCGCCCGCGCTGACGGGCACGGCCGTCTTCATCGAGGGCGAAAATATCCTGGCCATCGAGTTGAACCCTTCCTTCACTCGGCGTGTCCAATCCCGCGAGCAGACCGAGCAGTGTGGTCTTGCCAGAGCCGGAAGCGCCCACGATGGCCACCGCCTCACCGGACATCACGCTAAAATTTATGTCCTGAAGCAACACCAGATTGCCTGCGGGGCCGGTTACTTGTTTACCCAGCCGTTCTACTTGCACAATGGGTCGCCATGAGATATCCGACATACGTAAGCTGGTTCCTTTTTATTCTGCTATGGATGTCGCTGGCAGGGGCATCATCGGCCCCGGCGCACGCGGATGTGACGGCCGCGCAAGCAACTATACTGGTATTCGGCGATAGCCTGAGCGCCTCGTATGGCATCGATCAGAATGCCGGTTGGGTGACTCTGTTACAAAAACGCCTGGCCGCGCAAGGCTACCCGCACAAGGTCGTCAACGCCAGTATCAGCGGAGAGACTACCGATGGCGGACTGGCTCGATTCAGGCGGGTCCTGGACATCTATCATCCGAATCTTGTCATTATCGAGCTAGGCGGCAATGACGGCCTGCGCGGTTTACCGCTAGCCAATATCGAAGCCAATCTCGCCGCGATGATTAAACAGTGCCGCGCACACGGGGCACAGGTGCTGCTGGCGGGCATGCGCCTGCCTCCCAATTATGGCCCGACTTACACCAAAAGGTTCCACGAGATTTATGCAAATCTGGCTGAGCGTTACAGCATCGCCTTATTGCCTTTTTTCCTGGAGGACATCGCGCAGCGGCCCGAATTAATGCAGGCCGACGGAATCCATCCGCGTGCGGTGGCGCAAGCCAAACTTCTGGATAATGTATGGGCGGTGTTAAAACCGCTGCTGGACGAGCAACACATTACGAAAAAAGATTTTAGATCAACCAGTCAACCTGTGCTCGCCGCGCATAAATAACAACTGCCATGAGGAGGGAATGGAAACTAGGCAAAATGATCGTAGCCTGCGCTATCCGGTGTGAATGATTTTCCGTCAGCCAATTTGCAGCGCAGACCGGGCGCCTCTTCAATCATGCCTATAGGTGTACAAGCGCATGAGAAACGGTCGAGCACGGCGTGCAACCTGGATTTATTTTGCGCGGGGACGGTAAAACACAGCTCGTAGTCATCACCCGCAGATAAAGGCAAACTCCAATCGCCCGCTTTCATGACGACCGATGCTACGCCCGCTGAAAGTGGCAGACGCTCGAGATGCAAGGTGGCACCTGCATTACTAGCATTGAGAATATGGCCGAGATCGGCGGCAAGTCCGTCGGAAATATCAATCGCCGCATGCGCGATACCGCGCAACGCAAGGCCTGCATTGATGCGCGGTTCCGGGTGGTTAAGCCGCGCCAAGCTGTATGCGACATACTCCGAGGGCAAACTGATTTCGCCTTGTAGCATACGCAGGGCAAGCCCGGCATCACCGAGTTCGCCGGTCACATAGATTAAATCGCCGGGTCGTGCGCCCGCGCGACGCAGTGCCTGATTACCCGGAACCAGGCCGTGCATTTGCACGGTGATGGAGAGCGGCCCGCGTGTGGTATCGCCGCCGACGAGTTGCACGTTATAACGCTCGGCGAGCGCGAAAAACCCTGCGCTGAAACCTTTCAGCCATGCCTCATCGACCTCGGGTAAGGTCAACGCCAAAGTGGCCCAACGGGGCTCCGCGCCCATCGCCGCCATGTCGCTTAAATTCACCGCCAAGGCCTTATGGCCGATGTCCATCGGGTCGGTGTCCACGGGAAAATGTACGCCGGAAACTAACGTA
>JAYSPZ010000016.1:0-6450 GCA_043721815.1 Gammaproteobacteria bacterium
GGTCATCAACGGGGGTGTCACTTTGCTGATCGACCCCATGAGCTACCAATATCTGGTCGGCGGCGAGATCGACTATACCGACGGAGTCGAAGGCGCTCAATTCGTCATCCGTAACCCGAACGCCACGACCACCTGCGGTTGCGGTTCGTCCTTTTCGGTGTAATGCTGAAATGCTGCACGATATTAAAAGGAGGCATGCTGCCTCTTTTTAACCGTGAATAAGCTTTAGCTTTTCTAAAAAGAACGCCTCTAAAAATGATGGATTTTGATTCAAGACAAGGCGCAGCGCCGGCGAGCACCGGAGCATACACAGAAGTATGTGAGGCGCGGAGCCAAGCTGCAACGAAGTATTGGATTAAAAGACGCATTTTTAGAGTTGCACGAGATCCGCGATGAGCGCCCACGCACGCGGGCTGGCTGGTGTCCCCGCCACCCAATCCAGCATCTCCTCCATAGACGGTGAACAGGGCGTACTTGCCTACCGGGGCTACCCGATAGACGTACTCGCCGCACGCAGCACGTACGAAGAAACTGCCTTGTTGCTGCTGGAAGGCGAGTTGCCCTCGGCCCAGGCGTTGACCACGTTCGACACCGGGCTGCGCGCCCAGCGTGCGTTAAACCCTGAGATCATCACGCTGATGCGTACCCTGCCGCGCAACGGCCACCCCATGCACATGGTGCAGAGTGTGGTGGCCAGCCTCGGCATGTTTTATCCCGACGAAATATCGCAGCCTACCCCAGCGCGCGGCTATGCCAATCCGGATTATGTGCGCACCATGACGATCAAGATCATGGCGCGCATGCCGCTGCTGGTGGCCTATTGGGAGCGCCTGCGCCGGGGCGAGAAGCTGATCGAGCCGCGCGCCGATCTTGGCTTTGCCGCGAACTTTCTCCACATGCTCACGGGGAAAGAACCGGAGCCATTTATGGCGCGGCTGATGGATGCCTGTTTGATATTGCATGCCGAACACACCATCAACGCCTCCACGTTTGCCGCCATGGTCACCGGCTCCACCCTCGCCCATCCCTACAGCGTCATCTCCGCCGCCATCGGCGCACTCTCAGGCCCGCTACACGGCGGCGCCAACCAGCGCGTACTGGAAATGCTCGATGAAATCGGCTCACCCGCCCAGGCCAAAGACTGGCTCGATAAAAAACTTGGCCAGAAAGAAATCATCTGGGGCATGGGCCACCGCGAATACAAAGTCAAAGACCCGCGCGCCGTGGTGCTGCACGGTCTTATCGAAAAATTGAGAGAGCATCAGGGTGGCAAGGCGAGCCGCTACTACGACATCGCCCATGCCCTCGAAGCAGCGGCCAAGGAACGGCTCGCCGCCAAAGGCGTGTACCCCAACGTGGACTTCTACTCCGGCATCCTCTACTCCGAGCTCGGCATCCCCAGCGACCAGTTCACCACCATCTTCGCCGTCGCCCGCAGCGCCGGCTGGCTCGCCCACTGGAACGAACAAATCGCCGACAACCGCATCTTCCGGCCCACCCAGGTCTACACCGGCGAAGCGCTGCGCGAGTACGTGCCGCTGAAAGACAGATAAAAGGGAAAAGATACAAGGCAAAAATAAAAATCTGCCCTCTCCCTCTGGGAGAGGGCTAGGGTGAGGGGGCGAGCCGTCAGATATGGGCCTTTGTAGGGTGGGTTAGGCCGAAGGCCGTAACCCACCCTTGGCTACCGATGCATGTTCCGGTGGGTTACGCAGAGTTTATCCTGAGCGTAGCCGAAGGGCTAACCCACCCTACGATATTTAGCTTGAGCAAATCGTTCCTAACACAGTCGCGTGCTTTGCCCCGGTCACGCTCGGCAAATTTCCCGGCTTTCCTTCCAGTGTTTGTTTCGCCAGCCAAGCGAAGGCCATCGCTTCCATCCAGTCCGGGCTGATACCGTAGTTTTCGGTGGATTCGACTGAGCACCGGCTTAAGTGTGTGCGCAGGCGCAGCATCAAATACACGTTATGCACGCCGCCGCCGCAGATCAACACCTCGCTTGAGCGGGGCGCATGCCCGATGATGGCCTGCGCGATAGAGGCGGCGGTGAGTTCGCACAGTGTCGCTTGCATATCCTGTGCGCTGATGCCGGTGTGCATTTGCAGCGTGGCATCGAGCCACGTAATGTTGAAATGCTCGCGCCCCGTGCTTTTGGGAGGGGCGAGTGCAAAATAGCTATCACTCAAAAGATCGGCAAGTAATCCCTCGTGCGTCTTGCCGCTCGCCGCAAAACGTCCATCTTCGTCCATGCGTTTTCCGAGATGACGCTCCGCCCACGCATCCAGTAACCCGTTGCCCGGGCCGGTATCAAAACCCGTGACGGGTTGCTTTGCGTCCTTGGGGAGGATAGTGATGTTGGCGATGCCGCCGATGTTGACGACGACACGGTTATGCCCGGAGGAGCGCAACACCACATTGTGAAACGCGGGCACCAGCGGTGCGCCTTGGCCACCTGCGGCGATGTCCGCGCGGCGGAAGTCCGCAACCGTGGTGATGCCGGTGCGCTCGGCAATCAGCGCGGGATTACCGATCTGCAAGCTGAACGGATAAGCACCGCCGGGTTGATGGCGAATGGTTTGGCCGTGGCTACCGATGGCTTGGATGTCCGTAGCACTAACGCCGGATTTTTTTAACAGGGCAAGCGTAGTCTCAGCAAAGATTTCACCCAGCCGCGCATCGAGTTCCATCATGCGCTCGATCTCATTAGTACCGGGGACGCACAGCGCGAGCAGGGCGGTGCGCAACCCGGCATCGAGCGGTGCGCGTTGAGTAGCAATCAGCTTGGGAGGTGTGGAACTGAAATCCACCAGTGCTGCGTCCACCGCATCCATGCTGGTGCCGGACATGAGGCCGATATACAGAATAGACATTAAGGATGCCGGGGCTTGGTCAGGTTGAAGCTCTCATTCAAAGACAATGCCTGGACTTAAATTAGCTCAAGGTGCTTTAAGTGCCAGCTTGTTGCTCTTGAGTAGATCCATTTGTGCCATCAGCTTGCTGGCTTCTTGGGTAAAGGCCTTGCGATAGTTGGTCGCTATCGGCTCCGCCTTGGGTAATTTTGCGCTGAGCGGGTTTTGATGTACCCCATTAATGCGGAATTCGTAATGCAGGTGCGGCCCGGTGGCCAGGCCCGATTGCCCTAAATAACCGATGATCTGGCCTTGTTGAACGGAGCTTCCCTGCTTAAGGCCACGGGCAAAGCCCATCATGTGTGCATACAAGGTGCTGTAATTGCCGGCATGCTGAATAACAACGGTATTGCCATAGCCGTTTTTTACACCCTTAAATTCGATCTTGCCATTGCTCGCGGCCGTGATGGGCGTACCCTGGGGGGCGGCATAATCCACCCCTTTATGGGCGCGCATACGGTGCAGCACGGGGTGGTAGCGGCTGAGGCTGAAGCCCGAACTGATGCGTGAAAATTTAACGGGACTGCTCAAAAATGCCTTGCGCAGACTCAAACCCGCTGGCGTGTAATACTCAGCCTCGCCCTTGCCCTGCTCGAAGCGTATGGCGCGATAGGTTTTGCTGCGGTTGGTAAATTCCGCCGCAAGGATTTCGCCGTCGCGGACCTTCTCGCCGGCCAGATAATGCTTCTCGTAAAGTACCGTGAAGCTATCCCCAGCACGTAAATTTTGGGCAAAATCGATGTCCCAGCGGAATATGGCCGCCATCTCTAAGGTCATGGCATCGGACAGCCCGCTCTTTTGAGCGGCTTCGAATAAGGAACTGTCGATAAGCCCGCTGGCATATTCCACGCGCGTCTCGAGTTTATGTTTGACATCGGTGGCCTGTAGCTTATTCTGGTCGCGCCGGATACGTAGAGACTTCTCGTCCACGTCATACACGAGCTCCTTAAGCTGTTTGTTTTCGCCGATCTTTACCTTGATCTGTTGACCGGGGAGCAGGTGGGTTAAGGTAGCGGTCGGAGCGCCCAGGTCCAGTATGTCCTGCACCTCTTGGGCACCCAGGCCTAAGCGCAGCAACATGGAGGACAAATTATCGCCACGGTTAACAATGACGGTCTGCCAATCCTGTTCGGAGAGGGCGGCATCTTGAAAATTCGTGGTGAGGAGGTGGGCGGTGGGCGGGGGCAGGCTGAGCGGCAGGATCATTTTATCCGCGCTGGCGCTTAGATTGGGCAGGCCGCCCCAAAATGCCCGTTCCGAACGGGTGGCCTTGGCATCGTTGGGTGCAGTGAGCCCGAATACCGCTGCCAACGCGATTACGCTTACCGCCAGCACGACCCAGTGGTGCTGAGAGAAACGCACCTTGGATTCCTGTATAGCTTGCCAGCGCACAGAGCGGCGTAAAGAGAACATATAATCAACCCCTAAAATCCGCAGCAACAGTAAAAGCGGCTACCTTAGCCTCAGCCGTACACCCCCGTCAACCCTCGAAGACCAGGCGGCCCTGCGAAGCGGAATGGTAAGTCGCGCAAACCTTATTCTGTCGCCGGGTCGATTCCACGACAAACAGCAAGCTATACTACCCGGCAATTTAACTGTGTTAGAGAACGATATGCGCGCTGATGACATAGAACTGATAAAGCGCGGTGCGCAGGAAATCCTGGTAGAAAGTGAGCTTATCGGTAAACTCCAGCTCGGAAGGCCGCTGCGCATCAAGGCGGGCTTTGACCCCACCGCGCCCGACTTGCACCTCGGCCACACCGTGCTTATCAACAAGCTGCGCCAATTCCAGCAGTTAGGCCACGAAATCCTGTTTTTGATCGGTGATTTTACCGGCATGATCGGTGATCCTACCGGTAAAAACGTAACGCGCAAGCCACTTACGCGCGAAGAAGTGACGGAAAACGCCCATACTTACAAAGAGCAGATATTTAAGATCCTCGATCCGGCGAAAACCGAGATCTGCTTCAATTCCGCCTGGATGGACAAAATGAGTTCCGCGGATATCATCCAACTTGCCGCCAAACACACCGTGGCGCGCATGCTCGAGCGCGACGATTTCCACAAGCGTTACACCGGCGGCCAGCCTATCGCGATCCATGAATTCCTCTACCCATTGGTGCAAGGCTATGACTCCGTGGCCATGCGCGCCGATGTGGAGCTGGGCGGCACCGACCAGAAATTTAACCTGCTCATGGGCCGAGAGATGCAAAAGGCGTTCGGCCAGGTGCCGCAGGTAATACTCACCATGCCGCTGCTGGAGGGTTTGGATGGCGTGAACAAAATGTCCAAGTCGCTGGGTAATGCCATCGGCATCAGCGACCCGCCGGACGAGATGTTCGGCAAACTCATGTCTATCTCCGATGAGCTGATGTGGCGCTACTTCGAGCTGCTGTCGTTTAAGGACATGACTATTATTGCCGAGCTAAAGCGCAGCGTCGCTGCGGGCGGCAATCCGCGTGATGTCAAATTTGAGCTGGCGAAGGAGATCGTGAGCCGCTTTCACGGCGCGGCAAAAGGTGAGGAGGCATTGCGCGCCTTCATCGCACGCTTTCAGAAGGGTCAATTGCCCGAGGAATTGCCCGAGATCAAATTAGCATCCCAGACGGAGCTTTCTATAGCCAAGGTACTCAAATTATCAGGGCTTACAGAGAGCACCTCGGAGGCCCTGCGTTTAATCAGTCAGGGTGCCGTGCGCATCGATGGCGAACGTGTTAATGATGCCTCGTTACAGATTCACCCCGGGACCATTCAGGTAATCCAGGTAGGCAAGCGCAGAGTGGCGCGTGTTTCTATTAATGCCCAGCTTGAGGCGCAGGATTAACTAATCGAAATTAAATAAGAGTTGACGCTCCGCTTACCGTGCGTATAATGCGCCCTCCTGACCGGATGACTGTTTGCTTGTCGAGAAACAAACGGCCGGGAAAATAATCAAACAGATTTACGGTAATCGTTGACTAAAGCAGCCAAGCTTGTATAATGTCCGGTCTGCCAGAATGAAAGTTCTGCTCGCTCTTTAACAATTCAGATCAAGTAATTTGTGTGGGTGCTTGCGTTGATGGTCTGCTTCACAAAAGACTGTCGATGTAAGTAACCTTGAATCAATTCAATTGAAACGAATCAGGGTCGCTTTTCATCGAAACAAGATGGGGTTATCGACTGCAAAGTTGGGTAACCAAATGTTTTGAACTGAAGAGTTTGATCATGGCTCAGATTGAACGCTGGCGGCATGCCTAACACATGCAAGTCGAACGGTAGCAGGCCTTCGGGCGCTGACGAGTGGCGGACGGGTGAGTAATACATAGGAATCTGCCTTTTAGTGGGGGATAACCCGGAGAAATCCGGGCTAATACCGCATACGCACCACGGTGGAAAGCAGGGGATCGTAAGACCTTGCGCTAATAGATGAGCCTATGTCGGATTAGCTTGTTGGTAGGGTAATGGCCTACCAAGGCGACGATCCGTAGCTGGTCTGAGAGGATGATCAGCCACATTGGGACTGAGACACGGCCCAAACTCCTACGGGAGGCAGCAGTGGGGA
>JAYSPZ010000017.1:0-2560 GCA_043721815.1 Gammaproteobacteria bacterium
TTTTTTTGCCGATGCCCGGCAGACGCACCAAGCTCGCGCTATCGTTATTTTGCACGCAGCGCGCAAAACCGGCGGCGGAGATGCCGGATAAAATCGCCAGGGCCAGTTTGGCCCCCACACCGCTCACCTTGATGAGGCTGCGAAACAGGGCGCGCTCGGTCTCGCTGGCAAAGCCAAACAATAAATGGGCATCGTCGCGCACCACAAGATGCATGTGCAGGGTGACCTGTTCTCCGAGTGCCGGCAGTTCATAAAAGGTCGTCATCGGCGCCTCGATCTCATAACCAACGCCCTGCACATCGAGCAATAGATGCGGCGCTTGCCGGGCGAGCAAGATGCCTTGCAGACGCCCGATCATCGTATCCTTCCCTGACGCCAGGTACTGACCCCGCCGATCTGCTTTATCATGCGCTGCATGTGACTGTGGCACAGCGCGGCCGCGAGGGCATCGGCGGCATCGGCCTGCGGCGTGTCGGACAATTTGAGCAATACCTTGACCATATGTTGGATTTGCACCTTGGTGGCGTTGCCCTTGCCGACAATAGCCTGCTTGATCTGGGCGGGGGTGTATTCATGTACCGGCAGCGATTGCGTTACACAAGCGCAGATCGCCGCGCCGCGCGCCTGCCCCAGCTTCAGGGCCGTATCCGCGTTGCGGTGCACAAACACCTGCTCCACCACTATTTCAGCGGGCTGATAGGTTGCCACTATCTCACAAATACTGTCAAAGATGACCTTTAAACGCTCGGGCAAGGCACCGTCCGGGATGCGTACGCAACCGCTGCCGACGTAGGAGACTACCGTTCCGGCAACATCGATAACGCCAAAGCCGGTAATGCGCGAACCCGGGTCGATACCGAGGATGCGGGTCACGCTCAAGATTTAATGGCCGCACGGCGCATCATTACGAGGGTTGTTGCCTTTTGCATTGGGGCGAGGTCTTGCTCATGCTCATCGCTAAATTCTACACGGCCTGCGCCAAAACCTCATCGGAGATGTCGGCGTTGGAGTACACGTTCTGCACATCATCAAGGTCTTCGAGCATATCGAGCAGCTTGAGCATTTTGGCCGCATCATCCGCCTTCAGCGTTGCGCTCGTGGAGGCACGCAGGGTGACCTCGGCCTGCTCGGGAATAAGTTTGGCGGCGAGCATGGCATCTTTGATTTGGGAAAATTCTTCAGGAGAGGTCAGTACCTCAATAGAGCCATCATCATTCGTAATGACATCGAGCGCGCCGACCTCCAGCGCAACTTCCATGAGCTTGTCTTCGTCAGCGCCCGGCGCGTAATTCAGTAAACCAACCTTGCTGAACAGATACGCAACCGAACCGTCCGTGCCCATATTGCCGCCGCACTTGGTAAAGGCATGGCGCACATCGGCCACGGTACGCACGCGGTTGTCCGTCATGCAATCGACTATCACCGCCACGCCGCCCGGGCCGTAACCTTCATAGCGTATTTCCTCGTAATTATCGCCGTCCGCCGCACCCGCACCACGCTTGATGGCGCGGTCGATGGTGTCGCGCGTCATATTATTGACCAGCGCCTTATCGACGGCGGTGCGCAGGCGCGGATTGGCCCTAGGATCGGGACCGCCCAAGCGCGAGGATGTCGTTATCTCGCGGATTAATTTGGTAAAAATCTTGCCGCGTTTGGCATCTTGCGCACCCTTGCGGTGTTGAATATTGGCCCACTTACTGTGACCTGCCATAAACGCCTGCCCTCACTCTAATCGACTTCGTTTATTTTAACACTTACGCAAGCCCGCCCCCAAGGAGCGTCGGCAACTCGAACTACACGCTAAACCGCCCGGTCTTTAGAAACGCACACACCTGGCGGGCAACCTTTGCCGAGAATACCAAGCCGGTGTGTGAAACGGGCAGGGTAATATGTTCGGTCATGCCGGAGAGACAGGTTTCCTGCACGGCCACCGTGCCGTCATTAGGATGTGGCAGACCGCGCACCATCATACCGCCGCCAAAAGATAGATTTCCCGCGATCACCCCCAATTCGCGGCCGCCACTCCAGCGATGCGTGTCACTGAGCAAACCCTGCTCAAGACTTTGGCCAAACAGCCAACGACCCAGGCACTGGCTCAGACGACGCGCAACATAACTTCCCGCACAAGGCGTGCCGAGCAGCACGACCCTACCCGGATGTTGCTCGGGAAAATCCTGGAACAGGCGCAGTATGACTAAACCGCCCAGGCTGTGCCCGATAAAATGAATGGTTGTGCTTTCTAATGCACGTGCGAATTCGTGCAGGCGCATTGCATTAGTAGCGATGTTGCTGCGCAGGGTCGGATAACTGAATTGCACGACATCGAAGCCGCAACGACGCAGACGTCTGCGCAGCAAGAACATATCGATGCCGGTCATCCACAGGCCGTGTACGGCGATGACGGTTTCTTTCACGAAACGCTAGTCCTCCAGGAAACTATGACTTGTTGTACAGCCAGGAGTGAGGCGCTCCTCCTTTGGTAAATGTCCCGCCCTCGCCACGGCCTGATAAAAACGCACCCGATCATATAGGGAGCCTCTGATTAAGTCAGAGCTTCTAT
>JAYSPZ010000018.1:0-8058 GCA_043721815.1 Gammaproteobacteria bacterium
AGCAAGAGTAAAATCGACATCGACGGAGAACTGGCCGGCATCTATCCCTCGGCCGAGTGGAAGCGCCGTGCGCGTAGTCAGCCCTGGTATCCGGGCGAAACCCTAATCACCGGCATCGGCCAGGGCTATACGCTGGTCACGCCGCTGCAACTCGCCGTGGCCACGGCAACCCTCGCCAATCGCGGCCAGCGCCTGCAACCGCGCATGGTCTTCGGCGTGCAAGATCCGCGCGACCAAAAGATACTCTTGGAGCAGCCCTTGCCGCTGAAAGACGTGCCCGTGACCAACGCCGCGAACTGGGATAGCGTGTTGACCGCCATGACCCGCGTGGTGAACAGCGACCACGGTACGGCCCGCGCCATTGGCGTAGGTGCCGATTATTTGATCGCCGGCAAGACCGGCACGGCACAGGTCTTCGGTATCAAACAGGATGCGAAATATTCGTCGGCCAACACCACCGAGCGGCTACGCGACCATGCCTTATTCATCGCCTTTGCCCCCGCAGAACAACCGCGCATTGCCGTGGCCGTGGTGGTGGAAAACGGCGATCACGGCGCAACGGTCGCCGCGCCTATCGCGCGCATGCTGCTCGACCAATACTTTGCCGATTACCCCGCGCCCGCAGTAACCGCCCTGCAGTAAGCCATGCGCGCGACGATCTCCCAACGGCTGCACATCGACATACCCCTGCTGAGCGGCCTGCTACTCCTGTCGCTAATGAGCTTCGTTATCCTCTACAGTGCCGGCGACCAGAATGGCGCGATCATCGTGCGCCAAGCCCTGCGCCTGCTCATAGCCTTTGCAGTGATGTTTGCCGTGGCACAAATCCCCCTGCGTTATATTCTCGGATGGGCACCCTGGCTGTTCGGTGCCGGGCTGATTTTATTGGTCGCGGTATTATTGATCGGCGACATCAGCAAAGGCGCGCAGCGCTGGCTGGACTTCGGCCTGTTTCGCTTTCAGCCCGCCGAGATCATGAAGCTCGCAGTACCTATGATGATTGCCTGGTATCTGAGCACCAAGCGCCTGCCACCGCACGGTTGGCATATCGTCATAGTGGGCCTGTTGATTATCCTTCCGGTCGGTCTGATCGCCAAGCAGCCCGACCTGGGCACCGCACTGTTAATCGCCAGTGCCGGTGTATTCGTGCTCCTGCTAGCGGGCATGAGCGCACGGCTGATCGGCGCTTGCGTGATCCTGCTCGCTGCAGTGGCACCGGTGCTCTGGCACTTCCTGCACGATTATCAGCGCCAGCGCGTACTCACCTTTTTCAACCCGGAAAATGACCCGCTCGGCGCGGGTTACCACATTATTCAATCCACCATCGCCATCGGCTCGGGCGGCATGTACGGCAAGGGTTGGCTGAACGGCACGCAGTCCTATCTCGATTTTCTGCCCGAACGCACCACTGATTTTATTTTTGCCGTATACGGCGAGGAATTCGGCCTGATCGGGATACTCGTCCTGCTCGCCGTGTATCTATTTATTGTCGCGCGCGGCCTGTACATCGCCCTGAACGCGCAAGACACCTTCGCGCGCCTGCTCGCCAGCAGCCTGACGCTGACCTTTTTCGTATACGTGTTCGTCAATATCGGCATGGTTACCGGCTTGATGCCGGTCGTCGGCGTGCCCCTGCCGCTGATCAGCTACGGCGGAACCTCGCTGGTGACACTGATGGCCGCTTTCGGTATCCTCATGTCCATTCAAACTGGCCGCAACCGATTGCCTAGCAGGAACCTTTGAACAACAGACTATTACTGACCGGAATTATCGCGACCAGCCTGTTCACCAGCGCGGCGGAGGCGTTTGACCGCCCGGAACTACGCGCTTTCATCGATGAAATGGTGACAGAGCACGACTTCAAAAAACAGGAGTTGATGACGCTGTTCGACCAGGTCGAGCTGCGTCCCAAGATCATCGCGGCCATCACCCGGCCCGCTGAGGGCAAGGCCTGGTTCGAGTATCGCCCGATCTTCGTCACGCCCGAAAGCATCGAAGGCGGTCTGGATTTTTGGAGCGAGCATGCCGATATTCTGGCGCGTGCCGAACGCACCTATGGCGTACCGCCCGAGATCATCGTTGCCATCATCGGCGTGGAGACCCGCTACGGCCAGAACACCGGCTCCTACCGCGTGCTTGACGCACTCTCCACGCTGGCCTTTGATTACCCGAAGCGCGCGGATTTTTTCCGCAGCGAACTCAAGGAATATTTGATCCTCACGCGCGAAGAAAATATCGAGCCGTTATCTATCAAAGGCTCGTACGCCGGCGCCATGGGCTACCCGCAGTTCATCCCCAGCAGCTACCGCAATTTTGCCGTGGACTTTGATAACGATGGTCGGCGCGATTTGCTTAATAACATCACGGATGTGATCGGCAGCGTGGCAAATTATTTCAGTAAACACGGCTGGCAACCCGGCGCGGCAGTCGCGGTACCTGCCACGGTGAGCGGTGATAAATACACGGCCCTGCTGGGCCAACTAAAACCCGAGATCAGTCTGCGTAACCTGAAACAGCGTGGCGTGAGCTTCGATGCCGACAATCTGCGCGACGATCAGCGCGGTGCGCTCCTGGAATTCGAGACGGAAAGCGGCATGGAGTACTGGGTCGGCCTGCAAAATTTTTACACCATCACGCGCTACAATCACAGCCCGCTCTATGCGCTGGCGGTCTATCAATTAAGCCAGGCGATCCGCGAACAAAGGCCATAACCAAGGTGCCGAGCAGCAAATCAATAATACGTTACCCCGCACAAAAGAAAAATGCCTCTTTTTTACTCCTTGCAACGTATGGCTTGCTGCTTATTTCATTCGTAACTGGCTGCGGCACGGCCTCGCGCATGCTGGGCGGCGGTATCTCCATCCCCGGCACCCCGAGCCGCGACGGTGCGCCCGACGGCACACGCGATATCGCATCGATACCCGAACCGGTGCCCCGCATGGAGCCGCTCGCGCGTTACGGCAACATGCGCAATTACGAGGTCTACGGCAATGTCTACCACACCCTGCGCAGCAGCGCGGGCTATGTGGAGCGCGGCATTGCCTCCTGGTACGGCACCAAGTTCCACGGGCGCCGCACCTCCAGCGGTGAGCCTTACGATCTCTACGGCATCACCGCCGCGCACAAGACCTTGCCGCTGCCGACCTATGTTCAGGTTACCAATTTGCAGAACGGGCGCACCCTGATCGTGCGTGTTAACGACCGCGGCCCATTTCATGACAACCGCGTGATCGATTTATCCTACGCGGCCGCGAGCAAACTGGGCATCCTCGCCACCGGTACCGGCCTCGTCGAGGTACGCGCCATTGATCCGCGCGATGCGGGACGGCCGGTGAGCGTTATTGCCGGTACCCGTGCGCAGATTCCGGTAATCGAGGCAATGCCGTCCTCAGTCGAGGTCAATCCCGCCCCCGTGACAAGGCCTGCGCAATCCGGCTTTGTGGATAGTGTGCCGGTGGAAGTAGCGCGTGCGCACCCGGCTAATAGCCACAACCCCGGTCTTTATCTGCAACTGGGGGCCTTCCTGAGCCGCGCCAATGCCGAGCGCCTGCGCACGCGCCTGATGAACGATGCGCCGACCGGCATAGAGATCGTCGAGGGCTCCCAGAACCAGAATACGATCTACCGCGTGCGCCTCGGTCCCATGAAGGATGTCGCCGAGGCCGACGCACTGACGCAAACCATCGCGCACCTGGGCTTAGGCACGCCGCTTGTTGTTATTGATTAGCCAAAAGCTGCTATGCTAGGGTGAGGCTGCATAGGCAAACATTTCACTAAATCTTTGCGCATAAGCACGCCCTTAATTTCGATTCACCCCACTTGCTCTGCATGAGCTATTGCCTCAAGACACTTGTCGCAAACCACTGAGCTAAGGTCATCTTACATCCTATGAATTATTTACATTGTTTAGCTGCCGCACTCTTATCCGTAACGCTTTCTACCGCCCACGCCGAATCCCCTGCTGTGCCTCAGCAGGGCAAGCCCCCTGTCGCCTCAACAGGGAATTTACAAGCAGGCTCACAAGCGTTGCCATCGCCCCCTGTAGTCACAGCGCGGGCCTATGTATTGATCGATTTTTTCAGTGGCGAAACGCTCGCTCAGGTTAATGCCGATGCGCGCATGGAACCGGCCAGCCTGACCAAATTGATGACGGGCTACACCGTATTCAAGGCCATCGCCGCCGACAAGGTAAAGCTCACCGATAATGTGCCTATCAGCGAAAAGGCCTGGCGCACCTCGGGGTCGCGCAGCTTCGTGAAGATCAACACCCAGGTTCCTTTGGAAGACCTGCTCAAGGGCATGATTATCCAATCGGGCAACGATGCGAGTGTGGCACTTGCCGAGCATGTCGCTGGCAGTGAAGAAGGCTTTGTTACCCTCATGAATAGCCATGCCAAAGAATTGGGCATGGCTCACAGCCACTTCACCAACAGCACCGGCCTGCCCGACCCCGATCTCTACATGACTGCGCGCGATGTCGCAACGCTGGGACGCGCCATCATTCACGACTTTCCCGAGTTTTATAAATATTATTCCATGAAGGAATTCAGCTATAACGGCATCACGCAGTACAACCGCAACCGCCTGTTGTGGCGCGATCAAAACGTCGATGGCATAAAGACCGGACACACCGAGAGTGCCGGTTATTGCCTGGCGGCCTCGGCGCTGCGCGACGACATGCGCCTTATCACCGTGGTACTCGGCACCAAGAGCGAGGCCGTACGCGCGAAGGAGAGCCTGGAGATGCTTAATTACGGCTTCCGCACCTTCGAGACTCATCGCTTATACGATACCAAGACGGCGCTCTCCACGGTACGTGTGTGGAAGGGCGCTACAGAAACCCTGCCGCTGGGCGTGAGCGAGGATTTATACATCACCGTGCCGCGCGGGCAATATAAAAACCTGAAGGCCACTATGGAGATCGACTCAACCCTCACCGCGCCCATTAACAAGGGTGAGCGCCACGGTATGGTAAAGGTCAACCTGGGGGATAAGGCGATCATCACGCGGCCGCTGGTTGCCCTGGAGAATATCGAACAGGGTAATTGGTGGCGACGGCTGGTCGACACCGTGTTGCTGTGGTTTAAGTAAATCAACTACTGCTTTATCTATCGCTAACATTGTCATTCTGAGCATAGCGAAGAATCTAACTGTATAAACACCCACTACTTTTCCAGAGCTATGACCGAACTACAACCCACCGTATACCTCAACGGCAAATTCCTGCCGCTGGATCAGGCCTTCGTATCCGTGCTCGATCGCGGATTTATCTTTGGCGATGGCGTGTACGAAGTCATCCCTGCTTACGGTGGCCGACTATTTCGTTTCGAGCATCACCTGCAACGCCTCGATCAAAGTCTGGCCGGTATCCGACTCGCCAATCCCTTAACGCATGCCGAATGGGAACGGCTGTTAACCGAGCTTATCGAGCGCAATGCAAGCTGCGCCGATGCCGACCAATATATTTATTTTCAGGTCACGCGCGGCGTCGCCAAACGTGATCACGCCTTCCCCAAGGGCGTGCCCGCGACGGTATTCGCCATGAGTAACCCCTTGCCTGCGCCCACCACAAATCTGGCTAATGCCGGCATCACTGCAATCACTTTGGATGACATACGCTGGCAGTGGTGCCAGATCAAGGCCATCGCGCTGCTGCCTAACATTCTGCTGCGCCAACAAGCCCTCGATGCCGGGGCTACCGAGGCCATTCTGCTACGCAATGGCGAGGCCACCGAAGGTACCGCCAGTAATCTGTTTATCGTCAAGGACAACACCATCATCACGCCACCCACCGGCCCCAAACTCCTGCCCGGCATCACGCGCGATTTGATTCTGGAAATCGCCACCGCGAATGGTATTGCATGCAAGGAAGGCCTCATCATGGAACCCGATTTGCGCAGCGCCGACGAGGTTTGGCTGACGAGTTCGACCAAGGAAATCCTGCCCGTGACCAAGCTTGATAACATCACTGTAGGAACAGGCAAGCCCGGCCCGATGTGGGTGCGCATGATCGCGCTGTATCAGGATTACAAACGGGGGGTACGTATTCGTACAGCTACCGGTGTTGATGATTAAATCAAATAACACTATCCCCCCATCCAAATAGGCCCGCGCCCAACGATACGAAGCTAAGGAACCTCTGAATTTATTAGAGAAACGTCATTCCCGCGAAAGCGGGAATCCAGCAAGCCGTTGAATTTACAGCACTGGATTCCGGGTCTGCGCTTCGCTCCGCCCGGAATGACGAATAAATCAGAGCTTCCCTAAGCGTATAATTAACTACATGACGATCATTGAAGAGATTAGAGCAAAGATTTTCATGGGTGACTTTGAATTCTCAAAGCACGCGGTTGATCAAAGCATCATTCGTCATATCAGCATTCAGCAGATCGGCGAAGTCATTGCGAATGGCAAAGTTATTGAAGACTATCCGGAAGACAAGTACGGTCCAAGCTGTCTGCTACTCGGCTTTACCTTGGCCAATAAACCTTTGCATGTCCAGTGTAGCTATCCCTCTCGAACCAAGGTGAAGATTATTACTCTTTATGAACCAGATCCCGATCAGTGGATTGATTTTATAACCAGGAAAATTTGAGGAGAACTTCGAATGAAAGAAACTATGATTGAGCGTGAAGTAACTTATACCCTTGAGATGAATGGCAAATTACTCATCGTCGAGCATGTACCGGCGAGAGTCTGCACAGAAACCGGGGAGCAACTATTTTCGCCTGCAACCGTAGAGCGATTGCAAAAAACGGTTTGGGAACAGAAAAAACCTAGCCGTGTAATTGAGGCACCCGTTTTCGATTTTGCCGGATAACACTCATAAAGCATCGCGATCAACGAGTAACGGCCGTGACAAAGCCTGATTCGATAACTTATCAGGTGGTCAATAATCCCGACTTAATTATCCGCACGCTCGGGCTGCGCGATTATCAACCCGTTTGGGAGGCCATGCAGGCCTTCACGGCGACGCGCACCGAGACCACAGCCGACGAACTGTGGCTGCTCGAACATACGCCGGTATTTACGCTGGGCTACAACAGCAAGCCCGAACACCTGAAGCTTCCCGGCGACATCCCAATCATTCAAACCGATCGCGGCGGGCAAGTAACCTACCACGCGCCCGGACAGCTCGTCGTCTATGTGTTGCTCGATCTGCAACGTCGCGGCTGGGGTGTGCGGCAACTTGTCAGTGCGCTGGAACTGGCCGTTATTTCTTTATTGGCTGATTATGGAATCACCGGCGCGGCGCGGCGCGAAGCCCCCGGCGTATATGTGGACGGTGCGAAGATTGCCGCCGTAGGCTTGCGTATACGGCACGGCCGCTGCTATCACGGACTCAGCCTTAACGTGGCAATGGACCTGGAGCCGTTCCAGCGCATCGATCCGTGCGGCTATCCCGAGATAAAGCTTACCCAATTAGCCGATCTGGCAAATGTCCCCGAGATGAGGGAGGTGATAAATGCATTGTCCGGGAAGCTGGTGCAGGGTTTGGGTTACAATAATGTATCGATTAAGCCTGCGCCGGTGTTGTCCTAGCGCGTCGACCTGTATTTTCCAATAATGATCCGTGGCGAATATGAATAACGAAGATCCTCAAGCTATCAACACACCCACTCCCGGCAACCTCAAGGGTGCCTCCAAAATGGCGCGCATCCCGATCAAGATCGTGCCGACCACGATTATGCAGCGCAAACCGGCGTGGATACGCGCAAAGGCACCGAACAGCCCGCGGGTGATGCAGTTGAAGGCCGTATTGCGCGAGAACCATTTGCACACGGTATGCGAAGAGGCCTCGTGCCCGAACCTCGGCGAGTGCTTCAGCCACGGCACGGCGACGTTCATGATCATGGGCAATCTGTGCACGCGCCGCTGTGCGTTTTGCGATGTCGCGCATGGCAGGCCCGAGCCGCTCGATGCCGATGAGCCGGAAAATCTTGCGCGCACGATTGCGGCCATGGGGCTGAACTATGTCGTGGTCACCTCGGTGGATCGCGACGATCTACGCGACGGCGGCGCGAGTCATTTTGTCGCGTGCATCAAGGCCATCCGTGC
>JAYSPZ010000019.1:0-3916 GCA_043721815.1 Gammaproteobacteria bacterium
TATCTTCCAGGCGTCCGGCGGCGTTGAGCCGGGGTGCGACCATGAAGGCCAAGTCCGTCGCGTGCAGACGCTCTTGCTGACGACCGGCAACGTGTATTAAAGCGCGGATGCCAGCAACGCAGCGGCTGCGGCGAATGCGCGTCAAGCCTTGTGCGACGAGGATACGGTTGTTGTGATCGAGCGGCACGACATCGGCTACCGTACCGAGTGCAACGAGGTCCAGCAATTGTGCCAGATTGGGGTCAGCGACATTTTTTTCCTGGAACCAATTCGTTTCGCGTAGCCGCGTGCGCAGTGCGAGCATGACATAAAAAATAACGCCCACGCCCGCCAGATTTTTACTTGGGAATTTATCGCCGGGCTGATTGGGATTCACGATGGCATCGGCGGCAGGCAGGATCGCGCCGGGCAGATGATGATCGGTAACAAGCACCTGGATGCCAAGTTGTTTCGCGGCCTGCACGCCCTCCACGCTGGAGATGCCATTATCCACCGTGATTAATAAGTCGGGATTTTGTTGGGCCGCCACCGCCACGATTTCCGGCGTGAGGCCGTAGCCGAACTCGAAACGATTGGGAACGACATAGCGTACATCCGCTGCGCCTAACAGCCGCAGGGCGCGTATCGCCAGTGCGCAACTCGTTGCCCCATCGGCATCGAAGTCGGCCACAATGAGGATGCGTTTGCGTTCGTGCAGCGCCGTATCAAGCAGCGCGACCGCTTGTTCCAAACCGCTTAGCGTGCTGGGCGGTTGAAGATGTTCAAGCTCATAATTCAGCTCGTTCATTGAACGAATATTACGCCCCGCATAAACACGTTTTAATACTTGATGCAGGTGGTCAGGCAGGGTCGCTGCCGCCGCTGAATTGCGCTGCACGATTTTCATTTTGTTACCTGCTCGTGTTTAGCCTGATACGCAAGCAGGCTACGCGGGCGCTTCCACCAGTGTGCCACGGACCTGGGCGTTGCCTGAAAGACGGAGCCGTTGCCCGCATACAAATGCAGGCTTGTCAGCTCGCGTGCCTTAAGTGCAGCCAAGAGTGGTGCGAACCAATTCTGATTCAGTGACTCGATAGTAGTGCTTTCTTTTTCTAAGCCGGACACAGGCTCGACTACGACAAGATGCTCGCCGGGCAGCGCTGCCTGAGTAAGCCATGCGGTAGCATCGATGGGGCTTGGTGCGCACGGTAGGGCGCAGTGCTTAGCCAAGCCCTGTTCCAAGGCCCCATTGCTCCACACCTGTGCGAATCGCGTAGATGAAATCTGCGGCAGTGTCCCCCCGCCCCAAAACCACAGACTGTTGACAGGTAGCTCACCTCTGGCCGTGCGCTCAAGATTGACCGGGCTATGATGCAAGATCATTTGTGTCTCATTCAAGATGCGCCGCCAGAGTTTAGCGTCTGTCCCGGCCGCGGCAGGACTCGGCAGGAAGCGATGTATATCCTGTCCGCGCACTGTGCTCAGGCTATGCCAGCTTATACCAGGATCGGCGGGCAGGCGCAGATACCAGCGTTTTGGTTGAGGCGCACTGAATTGCCAATCGTACGCACGAAACAAGGGTGCAAGTTCGTGCGCCAACGCATCGCTCTCGGACGGATCGATAGTCAAAAAATCATTACCTAACATCAGCACGCGGTCGTTATCGGCACGCAGATAACAAGGATCGGCACGCAGCCAATAACCGCTACTTGTCTGAGTGTCCAGGGCATGAGTTAGCGGGGCCACCGGCGGGTTTTGAACGCCGTCCAGAGTCAGACCGAACAGTTCAAACAACAGTACATCGGAATCGGCAGCGCACGCGCGTTGCTCTGAACGCGCAAGCAGCGTTTCGAGTTCCATCGTTCTAACGGGTGCGACATCCGTGCAGAAAAATAGCTGCGGTATGAGCAGGCTCAGATGACGGTCGGTTTGCACCCGTTGCGAGAGGCTTATAGCTTGAGGGCGAGCGTGAGTCCATCAGCGACGGGCAACAGACTCAGTGCAACACGTTTATCGTGATGGAGCTTAATGTTGATCTCGCGTATGGCTTGCGTATCTTCGCCGCGCTCGGCGGCATCGATGACGCGTCCGCCGCGCAACATGTTATCCAATAGCATCAAACCGCCCGGTCGTAGCAATTGCAGCGTGCGTTCGTAGTAGGCATCGTAGCCCACTTTGTCCGCGTCGATAAATGCAAAGTCGAATGTGTCGGCCTGGCCGTCCGCTAATAATTTATCGAGAGTCTCCAGCGCAGGGGCAAGCCGTAAATCGATCTTGTCGGCGACCCCGGCCTCGGCCCAATAACGCCGCGCCACGGCCGTCCACCCCTCGCTCACATCACAGGCGATGAGTTTGCCATGCGCAGGCAGCGCAAGTGCTACGCACAATGAACTATAGCCGGTGAATACACCGATCTCCAAGGCCTTTTTTGCGCCGATCAATTGTACCAGCAGGGCCATAAATTGACCTTGCTCGGGTGCAATCTGCATGCGTGCCATGGGGTCGCGTGCGGTTTCCTCACGCAGGCGCTTCAGTACTGCCGGTTCACGCAGCGAGACGGACAAAACATAGTCGTACAACTCGTTGGTGAGTACGATGGTTTTGTTGGTCATGAGGTTTCCTTATGGTTAAGTAAGGCCAGGGTGTACGGGGAGCCATGTTGATGCTGCATCGAAGATTTAGCCCGATTTTGCGGATTTTTTCCAGGCAACCTCATTGCGTAGATACACCGGCATCGCATGCTCGGCACTCACCGCAAGGCCCTGATTAAAGTATTTTTCACCCAGGCGAGCCACGTCGCGCGCACGAGGATAATGTTCGGACTCATAGCGTTGCAATAAGTGCTGAAGGTGCTCATGTAAAACTGCGCCATAGGTTTTCCATCCGCTACCGGCACCGAACCACTCTTTCCCTTCCGGAAAAGGCACCAGCCTGGGTGTGTAGACCCCTTCGGTTTCGCGCAGGGACATGAGACCGGCGCTGTCACACTCATACGCCCCCCAATACACCTCACCCATACGCGCATCGATGGCCGCCAACACACGCCGTGCACCGGTTTTGGTATTCGCACTCTGGGCCAGTGCGGCGAGCGATGATACGGCTATGACCGGTAGATCCGCGCCATAAGCGATGCCTTGTGCTATCCCCACCGCGATACGCACACTTGTAAAGGAACCCGGCCCACAACCAAAGGCTACGGCATCGATTTGAGTTAAGCCGATGCCGGCCTCCGCCAGCAAGGCATCCAGCATCGGCAGAATTAACAGGGAATGATCACGTGGTGCGAGCACGAATCGCTCGCTGATCGACGCGCCCATGACTAATGCAGCAGAGCACCCATCGGTCGATGTATCCAGTGCGAGAATATTCATGCGAGCGCAGCGATATTTTGCTGGGTTTCTGCGGCAAAGAAGCGTTGCACACTTTCCAGTTTGCGCGTGCGTGCCATCGGTGGCAGGCTGTCCAAAAATGTGCGGCCGTAGGATTTGCTCAGCAGACGCGGATCGCAGAGCATCAAGACACCACGGTCGTTGACATCCCGAATGAGTCGTCCGACACCTTGCTTGAGCGAAATCACGGCATGCGGCAGTTGATAATCGGTAAACGGATTTGCACCCTGTTCACGCAGGGCCGCCAGGCGCGCCTGTAATACCGGATCGCCCGGAGATGCGAACGGCAGCTTGTCGATAATCACGCAGGATAGTGCCGCGCCGCGCACATCCACACCCTCCCAAAAACTGCTGGTGCCGAGCAGTACGGCATTGCCCAGGGCACGAAACCGTTCCAGCAGTTCACGGCGCGGCATGCTGCCCTGGATGAGCAGCGGGAAATCGATTTTATCGTGCAGCAATTCAGCCGCTTCCTGTAGGGCGCGATGGCTGGTGAAGAGCATGAAGGCGCGACCCATGCTGGCCGCCAGTACCGGCAGCGCGGCAGC
>JAYSPZ010000020.1:0-13811 GCA_043721815.1 Gammaproteobacteria bacterium
ACCGTGTCCTCGCGCTGCAAACGCGCGCGCCGCCCCAGCCGGTATTCACGCAGGCGCGACCACAAGGGCCGCAAATAGCCGAGCAACGTGAGTACCAGATGTCCTACCGTGTCCATTAACCACAGCCACGACAGGCCGGTTGCCAAGGTCACGCCGGTCAGGAACAGGGCAAGCAGAAATAACGTGGTGCCGAGAAAGCTGAAGATGCGCACCAGTTGAACACTGATTACTTCGCCGAGGATACCGCCCGCGCTTTGCGGCAACTGATGCGCGAGGTCGGTAAATTGTAGGGTTGCCAAAGCGGTGCCCGCGCAGAGGGCGAGTACAAATCCGGCGAGCCTGAATCCGAACTGCCACCGCTCAAACTCGCCGCGTTTTTTAAGTACCAGCCAGGCGCTATAGCCCAGCATGACAGGTACCAGATAGGCGAGATATCCGAATAGGTGTAGAAAAACATCGGCAAACCAGGCACCCGCAATACCGCCGCGATTCGCCACCTGATCGATTGGCCCGCTATACGACCAGCCCGGATCGGACGGCTCATAACTCAGCAGGGTGATAAATAAATAGATAGCTATCGCGGCGCAGACAAACATCGCCCCTTCGCGCATGCCACGGCTGATATGATTGGCAATAACGGGGGCCAGGGAACTGCCGGAATCTCTTTTACGCGACGCTTGTCCCAAGACTTTGTCCTATTTCGTAACTTTATGACCTAATTGTTTAATTATGATTGATTTTAGCGGTTCGATCTACCGTTTTTACTGCGGTGATGAATCATGAGCCCGGTTAGGATAGAATCCTGATGAGCTTCTCCTTGCTGAGCGCGTGTTTCCTTCGAACTCAATGGCTTAAGATTTAAAACGTGCTGACCAAAAACACTTATCTACCGGCTTAACCTTCTCCAATCCATTATGGCAAATCAGCCCGCAATCACAGCTTCGCCGCCCGCGCTGCATGAAGCAAGTGCACCGGACGGGGCCCCGTATTTGAAGCTGACCGGTGCTTGGAATTTGCGCGGCATCCAGGCCCTATTAGACACGCTGCATCCACGGCTTAAACCTATGCGGCCTTACCTAATCTTTCCTGGGATCTGCAAGATATTGAGGCACTCGACAATGCCGGGGCCATCTTGTTATGGCGCGCGTGGGGAAATGAGCCAGCTCCCCGATGCGGTGCCGTCGGATGATGCTCGGTGCTAGCAAGGGATCGATACAAATAGGTAATGTTAAAAAACTCTAGTTATTTTGCCACGACCACGACGTGGCAAGAATATTAGCGCTTTCTTTTATATGTTGCAGAAATACGCAAAGCGGAAGCCAAGTCATAGCCCTGATCTTCCTTGAACCACAAGTCCAAGGCGGCATCTTCTACGATAGATTTTTGAATATGGACATTATAAATTTGTGTTTAAATTAAAAACTATAGAAAAATTAGCTAGTTGTATAGCACATCAAAAATTAAGTCGGTTTGCATCTACGTAACTTCAGTCTCATAGCGATTCGCTATAGACTTTATTTCTCGATGATTCTTGACTAAGACCACCCTCGTCTCCATAATGATCCCACGCCGTGACTGCGCCGATACTAGCAGGATTGTGGGAGTAATCCCCGACACGGCGCCCTTCTTTTTCACCACTCACCCTTTGGAAACTTTACCAGGCCATAGCCATCGAGCTTTCCTGTAGGTGATCGCCTGAATGACCCTTCGATCTGCCGAAAGTATCGTGTATCTTTCGCCCTATAGGCGCGAAATACCGCACCTGCAACCATGTCCGCGAACTGCACACCCACGCTCAAGTGAGATGGTGCAATGAACAACCCCTCAATCAGATTTTGATAGCTCGAAAAATTCGCCTTGCTGCCATCAAGGAGTTGGTGGTGCAACTCCCTCAAGCGTGCATCATCTTTCGGGCCACGGTGATCACAAACCACAATACCGTTGACCTTTTGCCCTACGGTACGCTCCAAATCCTGCAAGTAATACTGAAAACGCTCCGTGAGCTGTTTGTAGGAATACCAGTAAAGATCATCGGCATTCTTGATGTAAGACAGCTCGTATGCCAGCAGCACATTCGTCGCAACGCAGATCAGGCGGATAGACTTGTATGTACCAATAATCTCGTAGAGCTTGGTGCGCAATGCTTCTTTCTGCGCCGGATTCAAATGACTCAGGCTATGCTTCTTGCTGCCGGGCTTCTCTGGCGCAAAGTATCGCCACTTAACTTCACCTTCAATCTTGAAGTGATCCTTCAATCGCCCCAAATCCGCCGCGAGCTTAGACCAAAAATCCTCCGGCACCACAACCCCACCGAGCACAAACAGTGGCGCTTCGTTCTGCTTCGCGGGTGGGGGTGGTGTTCCAGACTCATCAACAAACAAAATTTGCATCAGATTGCCTCTTCAATCACGTATCTAAGGACAGTAATATTGAGTGCGCCTCACAGCAACTGCACTCTGCACAAGAAGGTTCGGTAGCAACGTATCGCACAGGGTGGATTATTATGGGAGATTGGAGCGGATTTATCCTAGCAGTGGCTCGGCGCGCGCCTATCGAAGAAAAACTTAACAACTATGTCTTTGGTAGCAACTAAAACGGAATATCATCATCAAAATCACCGGTGCCCGGCCCGGCCTGTCCGCCCGAGGCGGGCTGTGATTTTGACGCACCCGCGCCGCGCGCCTGACCGCCGCCTGCATCTTCGCTATAAGCCGCGCTACCGCCACCGCCGCCTTTGCTGCCCAACATCTGCATCTCGCTGGCGATGATTTCCGTCATGTAGCGATCGGCACCGGTGGTTTTGTCCTGCCATTTGCGCGTGCGCAGGCTGCCCTCGACATAAATCGACGAGCCTTTTTTTAAATATTCGCCGACGATCTCCGCGAGGCGGTTATAGAACACTACGTTGTGCCATTCCGTGCGCTCCTGCTTTTCCTTGGTCTCCTTGTCGTTCCAGCTTTCGGTGGTCGCCACGGTGATATTCGCCACCGCCCCGCCGCTGGGCATGTAGCGCACCTCCGGGTCTTTGCCGAGATTGCCGATGAGAATGACCTTATTAACGCCTCTTGCCATAAATTTCTCCTTATGTATTTAAGCTGTATAACCGCAATAGAAACCGGGTGATTACCCTATTATGCACGCGCCACCGAGAACTCGCCCAGTGCTTTATCGTCCAGCAGTTTACTGTCAACCTTGAGGTACGCAATACCGTCTTCGACGATGACCACGGCCTCGACTACGCCCGGCACCTGCATCAGGCGCGCGGCCAGATGACGGGCCTGCTCGGGGCCGACCGTTCCGACATTGACCATGTGGCTGCGTAAATATCTCGGTGTCTTCATGCCCAGGGCCAACACCGCCCACAAACCCGCCACCAGTGCGCAAAAACCGAATACGCTCCCAATGCCGTAAGCGCCGTAGAGCCAGCCGCCCACAGACCCGCCGATGAAGGCACCCAGAAATTGTGCCGTGGAATACACGCCCATGGCGGTGCCTTTGCTGTCCGGCGGCGCTGCCTTGGAGATCAGCGAGGGCAGGCTTGCCTCCAGCGTGTTAAAGGCGGCGAAGAACAGGAATAGTGCGAAACCGATACCGATAACGGATTGATTGGCCATCAGCAAGGCTACTTCCGAGAGCCCTAATACCACGATAGAGCCGACGAAGACCTGCTTCATGAGGCGCTTTTTCTCGGCCAGGATAATGAACGGTACCATGGCGAGCATCCCCAGCAGCAGCACCGGCAGGTAGACCTGCCAGTGGTGATCGGAGGCAAGCCCGGCCTGGTCGCGCAGCGCTAAGGGCAATACGACAAAGCTGGCGATGAGTATGGCGTGCAGCGCCATGATGCCGGTATTCAGCCGCATGAGCTGCGGGTCGGCGAATATATCTTTAAATTTTCCCGGTACCGCTTGCGTATCGCGATGGAAGCGGCTGCGCACCGGTTGCGGCACCCAAAGCTTGAGTACCGCAATGCCGCCCAGGGCGAGCACGGCGGTGGCCCAGAAGATGCCCTGCACGCCGATCCAACTGTTGAGAATTGGCCCTGCGATCAGGGCGAAGGCGAATGACATACCGATCGTTAGGCCTATCGTGGCCATGGCCTTGGTACGTTGCTCTTCGCGCGTGAGATCGGCGACCAGCGCCATAACCGCTGCCGCAATCGCCCCCGACCCCTGCAAAATGCGCCCGATAATAACGCCGGTAATCGAGTCGGACATTGCGGCCACGACACTGCCCAACGCGAAGATAAGCAGGCCGATGATGATGATGGGTTTGCGGCCGAAGCGGTCGGACAACATGCCAAAGGGGATTTGCAGCACGGCCTGACTAAGGCCGTATGCCCCTATCGCGATGCCGATCAGGGCCGGGGTCGCGCCGCTGAGATTATCCAGGGCATAGGTGGAAAATACCGGGAGAATAAGGAACAGACCGAGCATGCGCAACGCGTAAATACTGGCCAGGGCCGAGGTTGCGCGGCGCTCGGTGGCGGTCATTCCGGTTGTCATGTCATTGTTGTCGGAAGGGGTTGTTTCTACGTGGTTTTGCGCCAAGATGGAGTTTCCTTTTGCCTGCTCATACACGTATATTAGCAGGTTTAAACCCTGGAAATCAGTATGGACACGATTCAGATTCGCGGGGCGCGTACCCATAACCTGCAAGGCATCGACCTCGACCTCCCCCGCGATAAATTGATTGTCATTACCGGGCTTTCAGGCTCGGGGAAATCCTCGCTGGCCTTCGATACCATTTACGCCGAGGGCCAGCGCCGCTACGTGGAATCGCTGTCGAGCTATGCGCGGCAGTTCCTGTCCATTATGGAAAAGCCCGATGTCGATCATATCGAAGGGCTGTCGCCGGCGATCTCCATCGAACAGAAATCCACCTCGCATAATCCGCGTTCCACGGTCGGCACCACGACCGAGATTTACGATTATCTGCGCCTGCTGTTTGCGCGCGTGGGTGAGCCGCATTGCCCGCAGCACGACACCGTGCTGGAGGCGCAGACCGTCAGCCAGATGGTCGATCACGTGCTGGCCCTGCCGGAAGGCACGGCACTGATGTTGCTCGCCCCGGTTGTGCAAAATCGTAAGGGCGAGCATGTGCAGGTGCTCGCAGAACTGCGTGCGCAAGGTTATGTGCGGGCGCGTATCGACGGCGTGCTCACGGAGCTGGACGAGGCCCCCGATCTCGACCTGCGCCGCAAGCACAATATAGAGGTTGTCATCGACCGCTTCCGCGTGCGGCCCGATCTTCAGCAACGCCTCGCCGAATCGCTGGAGACCTCCTTGCACCTTAGCGATGGCCTCATCCGCATCGCGTTTATGGAGACGGACACTGCGGGCAAACACCTGCCTGACATCGTGTTTTCGGCCAAGTTTGCCTGCCCCTTGTGCGGCTATAGCATCACCGAACTCGAGCCGCGCCTGTTTTCATTTAACAACCCGGCGGGTGCCTGCCAAGATTGCGACGGACTGGGTGTGAAACAATTCTTCGATCCACTGCGCGTGGTGGCTCACCCCGCTTTGAGTTTACCGGGCGGAGCGGTACGCGGCTGGGATCGGCGCAATGCCTATTATTTCCAATTAATCACCTCGCTCGCGGAGCATTACGACTTCGACATCGACACAAACTTCGAGGATCTGCCCAAACGACTGCGCGATATCATCCTGTACGGCAGCGGCACCGAGGTAATCAGTTTTCAGTACTATAACGAACGCGGTGGTACTACCGCGCGTCGGCACCGCTTCGAAGGTATCATCCCCAATATGCAGCGCCGCTATCACGAGACAGAATCCAACATCGTGCGCGAGGAGCTTGCCAAGTACCTGGGCAATCAGATTTGTCCTGAGTGCAATGGCGCACGACTTAACGCCGCAGCACGTCATGTTTACGTTACCGATATGAACCTGCCCGCCGTCACCGCGTTGCCCGTAGAGCAGGCGCAGATATTTTTTACCGAACTCAAATTGCCGGGTCGGCGCGGTGAGATTGCTGCCAAGATACTCAAAGAGGTGAGCCAGCGCCTGGAATTTCTGGTCAATGTGGGTCTGGGCTATCTCACGCTGAATCGCAGCGCCGACAGCTTATCCGGCGGAGAGGCACAGCGCATCCGTCTGGCGAGCCAGATCGGCGCGGGCCTGGTCGGCGTGATGTACATTCTTGATGAACCTTCCATCGGTCTGCATCAGCGCGACAACCAGCGCCTGCTGAACACCTTGACCTATCTGCGCGATCTGGGCAACACGGTCATCGTAGTCGAGCACGATGAAGATGCCATCCTCGCCGCCGACCACGTGGTAGACATCGGCCCCGGCGCCGGCGTGCACGGCGGGCGCATTGTTGCGCAGGGCACGCCACAGGACATCATCAATAATCCAGCCTCATTGACCGGACAATATCTCGGTGGGAAAAAACAGATCGCCGTGCCCAACAAGCGCAATCCTATCGATAAAAAACGCTGCCTGCGCCTGCGCGGTGCCAGCGGCAATAATCTGAAGAATGTCGATATCGATATACCCGCCGGGCTGATGACCTGTATCACCGGGGTGTCGGGGTCAGGTAAATCCACGCTCATCAACGACACGCTTTACCGCCTCGCGGTACGCGAACTGCACAGCGGCGGTGAAGACCCGGCGCCTTATGTCTCGATCAGCGGTCTGGAATTATTCGACAAGATCGTCGAGATCGACCAAAGTCCGATTGGCCGCACGCCGCGCTCCAATCCCGCCACTTACACCGGCCTGTTCACCCCGATGCGCGAATTATTTTCCGGCACGCAAGAGGCACGTTCGCGCGGCTATAAGCCGGGGCGCTTCAGCTTCAACGTGAAGGGCGGACGCTGCGAGGCCTGCCAAGGCGATGGGTTAATTAAAGTGGAGATGCACTTTCTGCCCGACATTTACGTCGCCTGCGATGTGTGCAAGGGCAAGCGTTATAACCGCGAAACGCTGGAGGTGCGCTACAAGGGCAAGAATATTCACGAAGTATTGGAGATGACCGTCGAGGATGCGCGCATTTTTTTCGATGCCGTGCCGACCATCGCGCACAAATTGCAAACGCTGGTCGATGTCGGCCTCTCTTACATTAAACTAGGCCAGAATGCCACGACCCTTTCCGGCGGCGAGGCCCAACGTATCAAGCTTTCGCGGGAATTGTCACGGCGTGACACCGGCAACACACTTTACATTCTCGATGAACCGACCACGGGCCTGCATTTTCACGATATCGAGCAACTGCTCGGTGTGCTCCACCATCTGCGCGATCGCAATAATACGATCATCGTTATCGAACATAATCTGGACGTAATCAAGACCGCCGATTGGGTTATCGACTTGGGGCCGGAAGGCGGTGACAAGGGGGGCAAAGTAATTGCCACCGGAACGCCGGAAGATATTGCAAAGCACCCCGATTCCTACACCGGCCAGTACCTCAAGCCGGTGCTCGCACGGGCCCGTTGAGTAGGGAGTAGAAGCTACTGATGGGACATTGCCCGGTTTTCTTGCAAGCGACCTGTCAGCGTATGCAAAAAGACGGCGATGTCGGCAACTTGATCGTCGGTTAATTCTATCTTTAATTGAGTTACCGCCATCACACGTATGGCCTCATCCAGTGTTGCTACCGTGCCGGTGTGAAAGTAGGGCGCGGTCAATCCGATATTGCGCAGTGAGGACACCCGGAAGAGCCGTCTGTGTATGGGATCTTTAGTGGCTTCATAATGCCCCTGATCGTCCGTAACCAGTTTGTATTGTTTATCGTAGCGGCTGCCCAGGTAATTCGGGAATAATTCATAAAAGCCCTCGCCCATGGGCACGGGCGGGCCGGAGAAATTGATGCCGAAATGACAGGCGATGCAGCCGACCTCCTGAAATTGCTGCATCCCGCGCACAGCTTGTGGGGAGAGCGCCGCTTTATCGCCCTTCACGTAGCGATCGAAGGGACTGTCCGGTGTCACCAGCGTACGCACGTAGGAGGCCAGAGCCTTAGTGAGATTGGTAAAATTTAGTGCAGCGTGACCGCCAAAGGCCTTATCGAAACCGCGTCGATAAACGGCGCGCGTGCCGATACGCCTAAGCACGGCACGTTCATCGGGCATGGCCATAATGCTTGGATCCAATAGGTGATCCCGGACAGCGGCCTCTATGCGTTCCGCCCTGCCATCCCAGAATTGCACGCTCTGGAATGCGGCATTCAAAACCGTCGGCGTGGAACGGTGTGTCTTATGGCCCAAGGCCCCCGTTGAGCGTGCGCGGTGATCGACACCACCGTGGCTTAAATCATGGCAGGTATTGCATGAAAGCTTTGCATTAAACGATAAACGCTTATCGAAGTAGAGCTGCCTGCCCAGCATTAGCTTGGCGGCGTTCGGCGGATTGTCGTGCGGGACCGGTGCCTGCGCGGGCAGGGCCGGCATAAGTTCAAACTCACCTGCATAGGCCGGGGGTGCGCTTAGGTTAGCCACGCTACAGGCCAACAACAGGCAAGGCAAAATCTTCATACTGTGTATTTGTTCATGATAATGACATTGCGTAGATGAACACTGGAGTAAGGTGCGTCTATTTTAAGATCGTATAGGGTATAAGCACAGCACTTGAGCGGCACGCATAAAAAAGCCGGGCGCGAAGCCCGGCCTTTACAATATTAAAGTTGCAATGATGCTATTCAGCTACGACTTCGGTGTCGGTCACAGGACGACCCACTAGCTCAACGATAGCCATGGGGGCCGCATCACCAGCGCGAAATCCGCATTTAAGGATACGCAGGTAACCGCCGGGACGTTCCTTGTAACGCGGGCCTAGTTCATTGAATAGCTTGGTCACCATATCACGATCACGAATACGCGCGAAGGCCAGGCGGCGCTTGGCGACGGTGTCCAGCTTCGCCAGGGTAATGAGCGGCTCGGCGATGCGGCGCAATTCCTTCGCCTTGGGCAGTGTAGTTTTGATGATCTCATGGCGCATGAGGGCAACGGCCATATTCTTGAGCATGGCCTTGCGATGGCTGCTATTACGGCTGAGTTGTCGACCACTATTTTGATGACGCATGACTATTCTTCCAAGGTAATAAAATTAAGCGGATGCCTTTTCCTGATCGTGCAGGTTGGCCGGTGGCCAGTTTTCCAGGCGCATGCCCAGCGACAAGCCGCGTGTAGCCAGTACGTCCTTGATCTCGGTCAAAGACTTCTTGCCCAGATTCGGTGTCTTGAGCAATTCATTTTCTGAGCATTGAATGAGATCGCCGATATAGAAAATGCTTTCCGCCTTGAGACAGTTGGCAGAACGCACGGTCAGTTCCAGATCGTCCACGGGGCGCAGCAGGACCGGGTCGACTTCGGCCAGCGGAAAGCTCTCAGGACGCGAATCCTCGTTGCTCTTCAACTCTACAAACACCGATAACTGGTCTTGCAGAATATTGGCGGCGCGGCGAATGGCCTCTTCAGGATCGACTGTCGCATTCGTCTCAATATCGATAATCAGTTTGTCGAGATCGGTGCGTTGCTCAACGCGCGCACTTTCCACGGCGTAGGTCACGCGACGCACCGGGCTGAATGAGGCATCGAGTTGCAGATTGCCGATCGGACGGACTTCGTCTTCGGCTAGTTGGCGCGAAGATGATGCCTCGTAACCGCGGCCACGCTTGATTTTGAGCGTCATATTAAGCGCACCGGCCTTGGTCAAATGGGCAATGACGTGATCCGGGTTGACGATCTCCACATCATGATCGAGGGTAATATCACTGGCCAGGACAATGCCCGGCCCTTTTTTATTTAGGCTCAGTGTGGCTTCGTCGCGCGTGTGCATGCGGATGGCGAGTCCCTTGAGATTCAGCAGGATATCGACAACATCCTCCTGCACCCCCTCGATACTCGTGTATTCGTGTAACACGCCTTCGATCTCGACCTCCACCACGGCGCAGCCGGGCATCGAGGACAGCAAAATCCGCCGCAGTGCATTTCCCAACGTGTGCCCGAAACCGCGCTCAAGAGGTTCCAGCGTTATCTTGGCATGTTTACTGTTGATGATTTGCACATCAACGAGGCGCGGCTTTAAAAATTCTAATACGGAGCCTTGCATGATAAATCCTCTTCGATACGCTTACTTGGAGTAAAGCTCAACGATAAGATGTTCGTTAATCTCGGCGGGAAGCTCACTGCGCTCGGGGCGTGACTTGAACGTACCTTGCATCTTGCTGACATCCACGTCCAGCCAATCCGAGAATCCGCGCTGTTGAGCCGTGTCAAGCGCCGCTTGAATACGCAACTGCTTTTTGGCACCTTCATCCACCGCGACGACATCATTCGGGCTAACCTGGTAGGTCGGTATATTTACCTTCTTGCCATTCACGGTGATGCCGTTGTGGCGCACCAACTGACGCGCCTCACTGCGTGACGCACCGAAGCCCATGCGGTAGACCACGTTATCCAAGCGGCCTTCCAGCAATTGCAAAAGGTTTTCGCCGGTGGAACCCTTGCGCTGATCGGCGGCCTGGTAATAAAGCCGGAATTGACCTTCGAGTACGCCGTAAATCCTGCGCAGTTTCTGCTTTTCGCGCAACTGGGTTGCATAATCCGAGAGACGCGTGCGCCGCTGTCCATGTTGACCGGGCGGAAAGGCGCGCGTTTCAATCGTGCATTTACTCGTAAAACACTTCTCGCCCTTCAGGAAAAGCTTCTCTCCCTCGCGACGACACAGACGACATTTTGGACCAATATATTTAGCCAAACCAAGCCTCCGGCTTAAACGCGACGTTTCTTAGGTGGACGGCAACCGTTATGCGGAATCGGTGTGACGTCGGTGATATTCGTAACCTTAAAGCCTGCGGCATTCAATGCGCGCACAGCGGATTCACGCCCGGGGCCCGGTCCTTTCACAAACACTTCAATATTCTTCATGCCGAACTCCAGCACCACTGCGCCGACCTTCTCCGCGGCGACCTGCGCGGCAAACGGTGTGCTCTTGCGCGAACCACGAAATCCACAGCCCCCTGCCGTAGCCCATGAAAGGGTGTTTCCCTGGCGATCGGTTATCGTGATGATGGTGTTGTTAAACGAGGCGTGAATATGCGCCACGCCGTCGACGACATTCTTTTTGACACGTTTGCGAACACGGCTGGTAGCCTTGGCCATAATATTTCCTAATCCTGATGCGGCTGGTTAATTATTTGCGAATTGCCTTGCGCGGACCTTTGCGGGTACGGGCATTGGTGCGAGTGCGCTGACCGCGCAACGGCAGGCCACGGCGATGACGCACACCGCGGTAACAACCCAAATCCATTAGACGCTTGATGCTCATCGAAACTTCGCGGCGCAGATCACCTTCTACGGTGAACTTTGCCACTTCGGTGCGCAGTGTCTCGATCTGCGCATCGGTCAAATCCTTTATCTTGGTCGCCGGATTAACACCCGTAGCGGCACAGATGGCCTTGGCCGCCGAGCGACCAATTCCATAGATTGAGGTTAGAGCAATTACAGTATGCTTCTGAACCGGAATGTTTATACCAGCAATACGGGCCATTCAACTACTCCCAAAAATATCTGCAATACGGTACACGACATACGGGATCACTATCCCTATCCTTGCCGCTGTTTGTGGCGGGCATCCGTCGAGCAAATTACGCGCACGACACTCTTGCGTTTTACGATCTTACAATTGCGGCACAATTTTTTTACCGATGCGCGCACTTTCATAAAGCTTCTCCCACACTCATTGAATATTTCAGCCAAAGCAGCGCAATCAGCGCACCAGGCCCGTCCCTCCATGTCCCTTGAGGTTGGCCTTTTTCAGCAAACCCTCATACTGATGAGACATCAGGTGCGCCTGCACCTGGGCCATGAAATCCATGACCACTACCACAATGATAAGCAGCGATGTCCCACCGAAATAAAACGGCACATTCCAGTAGACAATCAAAAATTCCGGCAGCAAGCACACCAACGTGATGTAAATCGCACCACCCAAGGTCAAACGCGACATCACTCCGTCGATATAACGCGCCGTTTGTTCACCGGGCCTGATGCCGGGAATAAAGGCACCCGACTTTTTCAGATTGTCGGCCGTATCCTTGGGGTTAAATACCAAGGCCGTGTAAAAAAAACAGAAAAATATAATCGCCAGAGCATACAGCATTACGTAAGGCGGCTGTCCCGGCGACAGGGTTGTGGAGATGTCGCGCAACCAACCCATCCCCTCAGCACTGCCAAACCAACTTCCGAGCGTAGCCGGAAACAATATAATGCTTGAAGCAAAAATCGGCGGAATAACCCCGGCCATATTGATCTTCAAAGGCAAATGGCTGGTCTGCCCCGCATACATCTTGCGGCCCTGCTGACGCTTGGCATAATTCACCGTAATACGCCGCTGGCCACGTTCCACAAATACCACAAAGGCGGTCACGGCAATCGCCAGGGCAAATAACACCAGTAGCGTAATCGCGTGCAGCTCGCCGGTACGCGCCAGCTCCAAGGTGCCGGCGATCGCGGCGGGCAGTCCAGCGACAATGCCAGCAAATATGATAATGGAAATGCCATTACCGATGCCGCGTTCGGTTACCTGCTCGCCCAGCCACATCAGAAACATGGTGCCGGTCACCAGCGTCAAGGCCGCAGTAAACACAAACTGAGTGCCCGGGTTTATAACGACCTGCACGGCCCCGGCCTGCTGACTTTGCAACGCAACAGCTATACCGATGGCTTGGAATATCGCCAGAAACAGCGTGGCACGCCGCGTATATTGCGATATTTTGCGGCGACCCGACTCGCCTTCTTTCTTTAGCTGCTCCAGCGTAGGCACTACGGTGGTCAGCAATTGCACAATGATCGAGGCCGAAATATACGGCATGATGCCCAAGGCAAACACGGACAAGCGTTGTAATGCACCGCCCGAAAACATATTAAACATATCAACTATCGTGCCGCGTTGCTGGTCAAACAGTGCAGCGAGTGCCACCGGGTCAATGCCGGGCACAGGTATATGCGCACCGATACGAAATACAATCAGGGCACCCAGCACGAACAGCAATCTGCGCTTGAGTTCCGATAATTTGCCCATGCCCGATAGGGTATTGGCCATGGCTGAACGTGATGCCGACATTATTCCTCGATCTTGCCGCCAGCAGCTTCGATGGCGGTACGCGCACCCTTGGTAACGCTCAGGCCACGCAGGGTTACGGCTATTTTAATCTCGCCCGAGGCGATCACCTTGACGCGCTTAACGTCCTGGCGTACCAGATTCGCCGCCTTGAGCGCGAGCAAATCGACTACCCCGTCGTTACTGGCCTTGGCAAGTTCATGCAGGCGGATTTCCGCAGTTTCACCAGCTGTCACCGAGGCAAAACCGGCCTTGGGCAAGCGCCGTTGTAAAGGCATCTGACCGCCCTCAAAACCGACCTTGTGATAACCACCGGCGCGCGCATGCTGGCCTTTGTGGCCGCGTCCGCAGGTCTTGCCCAGACCCGAACCGATGCCGCGTCCAACGCGCTTGGGAGCCGTCTTCGCACCCTTGCCGGGCTTGATCGTGTTCAGGCGCATCAGGAAATATCCTCGACTTTGACCATGTAGGAAACCTTATTGATCATGCCGCGCACGCAGGCCGTATCTTCAAGCTCCACACTGTGACGAATACGACGCAGACCTAAACCGGTTATGCAGGCCTTGTGGGCAGGCAACCTGCCGCTCACACTCTTTAACTGCGTTACCCGGACCTTTTTTTTCTGCTCAGGCTGGGCGGTCTTTTTTCTGGTTGGCTTTTTCGCTTCGGGCATGGCGCTTATTCCAGAATCTCGTTAAGGCTTTTGCCGCGCTTGGCCGCAATGTCCCG
>JAYSPZ010000021.1:0-4422 GCA_043721815.1 Gammaproteobacteria bacterium
CGCATCATTGTCGCCAATCGCACCATTGAACGTGCGCACCTGCTGGCCAGCGAATTCAACGGTTATGCAATTTCGCTGGCCGAGATTCCCGCCCACCTCGCCGAGGCCGACATCGTCATCTCCTCCACCGCGAGCCAGTTGCCCATACTCGGTAAGGGCAGCGTGGAGAGCGCCCTCAAGGTGCGCAAACACCGGCCCATGTTCATGGTCGATATCGCCGTGCCGCGCGATATTGAGCCTGAGGTCAGCGAATTGCAGGATGTCTATCTGTACACGGTCGACGATCTGCAGGAGGTCATTCAGGAAAATCTCAGCTCGCGCCAGCAGGCCGCCAAACAGGCCGCAGAGATTGTCGGTATCCAGGTGGTCAATTTCATGGGTTGGCTGCAATCGCTCAATGCCGTCTCCACCATTCGCGCCTACCGCGCAGGTGCCGAGCAAACGCGCGATCACGAACTCGAGAATGCGCAGCGCCTGCTCGCACAGGGCCGCGATCCGGAACAGGTGTTGCGCCTGCTCGCGCGCTCCCTGACCAATAAGCTGACCCACACGCCCAGCATCCAGATGAAGCAGGCCGGCTTTCAAGGTCGCCTGGAACTGCTACAGGCGGCGCGCGAACTGTTTGACCTGAAAGACGAGCCGTAGCGTGCGCTGTGCGCACGATTGGCGATGCCATCGATGGCTCCTTTCTCTATGAAGAGCATATTGCGCACTGAATCCGTGCGCATAACGCACGCCACATATAGCAAGATTGCATTGTGAAGCCCTCGATACACATCAAGCTCGAACAGCTCGCCGAGCGCCTCCAGGAAATTAATGCCCTTCTTTCGGATCCCGAAACACTGGGCGACCAAACGCGCTATCGCAATCTCTCCATGGAGTACGCCCAACTCAAACCGGTGGTGGGCTGCTTTGAGCGATATCAACTAACGCTGAGCGATCTGGCCATGGCGCAAAACATGTTGCGCGACGACGATGTCGAGATGCGCGGCATGGCCCAGGACGAGATTGAGCGCGTGCAGGAGCGGCAGCGCAGCCTGGAGATCGAGCTGCAAAGGCTGCTATTACCCACCGACCCGAACGATAACAGTAATATCTTTTTGGAAATTCGCGCCGGCACCGGCGGCGATGAGGCCGCGTTGTTCGCGGGCGATCTATTCCGCATGTATTCGCGCTATGCCGAACTGCGCGGTTGGCAACCCGAGATCATCAGCGCGAGCCCCGGCGAGCACGGCGGTTACAAGGAAATGATCCTGCGCATCATCGGCCAGGGTGCCTATTCGCGTCTGAAATTTGAATCCGGTGGGCACCGCGTACAGCGCGTGCCGCAGACCGAGACGCAAGGGCGCATCCACACCTCCACTTGCACCGTGGCGATCATGCCCGAGGTGGCCGAGATCGACCAGATCGACATTAACCCCGCCGATCTACGCATCGATACCTACCGCTCCTCCGGGGCCGGTGGCCAGCACGTCAACAAGACCGATTCCGCGATACGTATTACCCATTTACCCACCGGCGTTGTCGTCGAATGTCAGGACGAGCGCTCGCAACACAAAAATCGTGCGCGTGCCATGTCCGTGCTACAGGCCAAACTGCTCGCCGCCGAGCGCAATAAGCAACAGGCGGAACAGGCCCAGCAGCGCCAGGACCTCGTCGGCAGCGGACAACGCTCCGACCGCATCCGCACCTATAATTTTCCCCAGGGTCGGCTCACCGATCATCGCATCAATCTTACGCTCTACAAGCTGGAAGACATCCTGCAAGGCAACTTGGATGCCGTTATCAATCCGTTAATCAGTGAATATCAGGCCGATCAGCTTGCCGCCATGGCGGGGCCATAAACCCTGATCCCGTTTATCGCGCCCTGTGGATTCGTGCTTTGAGCTGATTCTGGTGTAAACTTTGCGCAAGTGTCTTGGCCCGATGTTAAAGATTAGTATCTGCATTCCAAGGACGGCTGCACCCTCAAACCCTTCCCTGATTATTTAGGAGGATTCATGCAAAGGTATGTCTTTCGTGCGGTTCTTCTGGCCATGTTTGGTTCGGTCGCCGCCCATACGCTGTTTAGCTCAGCGGATGTTGCAGCCCGGCCCACGATTCAAGCCGCCGTTACGAGTCCTCCAGCCAATGCGGGTATCTACGCGGCCAAGAACGATTACACGGGCAGGTTGATCGTCAAGCTGCGCGTCCAGGCCACGCACGCACGCAGTGCCATGAGTAGCGAGCGGCTACAGACCTTGAGCCAGCGCGCCGGTGTAACACTGTCACACGCTAGCTCTATGTCCACGGGCGCACAGGTACTCAAGCTGTCGCGCCGCATGTCTGTCGCGGAAGCGGATGCCATTGCGCGAAAGTTGAGCGCTGACCCGGAGGTGGAATATGCAGAACCCGATCGCGTCAAGCACGCCCTCGTCGTGCCCAACGACACACAATTCAGCAATCAATGGCATCTCCAACAGCCCTCTATCGTACCCGGTGGGGCAAACCTTCCGCCCGCCTGGGACATCACCACCGGTTTGGCCACTATCGTTGTGGCGGTGGTCGATTCCGGGGTAGCAAAGCATGTGGATCTGACGGGTCGTAGGGTGCCTGGCTATGACTTCGTTTCGGAAGATCCTCCACCACCCGTCGGCCCGGGCGGGTTTGTTTCGGCAAATGATGGGGATGGACGTGATGTCTCACCACGCGATCCGGGCGATTGGATTACCGCTGCGGAGAATGCGGGCACTGATCCCACGCGCGGCTATTTTGCGGGCTGCGGACAAAGCGATAGCTCCTGGCACGGCACGCATCTCGCCGGCATCGTCGGCGCGGCCACCAATAATGCGCAGGGCGTGGCCGGTGTCACCTGGGGGGCAAAGATACTTCCGGTACGCGTATTGGGGAAATGTGGTGGTTACGACTCGGACATTATTGACGGCATGCGCTGGGCGGTCGGCCTTTCTGTGTCCGGTGTGCCGACCAACACAAACCCGGCCCGGGTAATCAACCTGAGCCTTGGCGGCTTTGGGTCGTGTACTACCGCCTATCAAAATGTCATCAATGAAATTAACAATGCCGGTGGTGTTGTTATCGTTTCGTCAGGCAATGGGGCCGGTGATGCAGGTCTCATCAGCCCGGGCAACTGTAACAATGTCATCAACGTCGCGGCCACCAATCGCGCGGGCGGCTACGCCGACTACAGTAATCATGGCGCTGCCATCACCCTCAGTGCGCCGGGCGGGGAACAAGTAGCCTTCGACTTCGACGGCATACTCTCCACCTATAACACCGGCACTACCATCCCCGCACTGGACGACTATCGCTATCTGGAGGGCACCAGCTTTGCTGCGGCCGTCGTCAGCGGTGTCGTCGCGCTCATGCTCTCTGCCGATCCGGCGTTGACGAATAGCGAGGTGATTTCCGCTATCAAGCTCAGCGCACATGCCTTCCCCACGGGCACTAACGCGGACTGCACGGTGACCCGATGCGGTGCCGGTATTGTCGATGCGACGGCGGCAGTGGGCAGGGTCAGCCGTATTATGGATGCCAGTGTAACCAGCTTTGACTTCGGCAGTACCGAGTTGGGCCAAACCTCCGCAACCCGGAGTTTCAGTCTGACCAATACCAATAACTTCGCTACCGCTATCAATATCGGCACAGTCACTATCGACGGACTCAATGCAGCCGACTTTGTCAAGGCGACCGACACTTGTAGCGGGGTGGCGCTTGCGCCAAACGCCAGTTGCTCCGTCGGTATAAATTTTCACCCCACCACGGGAGGCGACCGCAGCGCCAATGTGACCGTGCCGAGCAATGCGGCCAATGCGCCCCATAACGTAGCCCTCACCGGCACAGTACCGATCAGATGCGGTGGGCTGATTGCCACCATTAGCGGAACACTGGGTAATGATGTCCTCACGGGTACCCCAGGCGATGACATCATCAGCGGCAGGGCGGGCAACGACACTATCCAGGGCCTTGAAGGCAATGACCTTATTTGCGGTGGCCCGGGCGACGACACCATAAGTGGCGGGCCTGGTGCCGACACCCTGCGCGGCAACAAGGGTGCCGATACGATTTCCGGCGACGCGGATAATGACGTACTCAATGGCGGCCTGGACGCGGACATCTGCGATGGCGGCGAACCTACTCCCGGCGATACCGCTGTTAATTGCGAGACGGTGCTTAATGTTAGCTAGTCAACAAACGCTGGGGTGAATCACGTTCCGTACCGGGACAAGCTGTTTTTTTTACGCCGGACTGCTAGCATCGTGGCATGGAAGCCCCGTTACGCACCACCACCCTGCGCGCCGTACTTGATGAGGCAAAGCGCCGCTTAAATGTACACGTCTCGGCCGCCATCGATGCCGAGATTTTGCTGGCATATGTGCTCGACACGGCGCGTCCGTATCTGCACGCCTGGCCCGAACGCAATCT
>JAYSPZ010000022.1:0-4096 GCA_043721815.1 Gammaproteobacteria bacterium
AGGGCATTAAAATCCATGGTTATGCACTCTTGATTAATCAATTGCGGGGGTTATTTAAAATAGTCTTTGTTGGCGGCACGCATGCGCGCCTCGGCCTTATCCACCTTGCCCTCGCGCACCAATTCCTGCAGGCACTGATCGAGGGTTTGCATGCCTATACCCTGGCTGGTCTGGATGGTGGAATACATCTGCGGCACCTTGCCCTCGCGGATCAAATTGCGGATGGCCGGGCTGCCGATCATGATCTCATGCGCGGCAATGCGCCCGCCACCGGTCTTTTTCAGCAGGGTTTGCGAGATCACCGCACGCAGCGACTCGGACAGCATGGAGCGCACCATTTCCTTTTCTGCGGCCGGAAATACATCGATAATGCGGTCGATGGTCTTCGCTGCCGAGCTCGTGTGCAAGGTGCCAAACACCAAGTGCCCGGTCTCCGCCGCAGTGAGCGCGAGACGGATGGTCTCGAGATCACGCATTTCGCCGACCAGGATGATATCCGGATCTTCGCGCAGGGCCGAGCGCAAGGCCTCGGCAAATCCCAGCGTGTCGCGATGCACCTCGCGCTGATTGATTAGACACTTTTTGCTCTCGTGCATAAACTCGATCGGATCCTCTATGGTCAGAATATGCGCTGATTCGGTTTCATTCTTGTAGTTAATCATGGCCGCCAGGGTGGTCGATTTACCCGATCCGGTGGGGCCGGTCACCAGCACCACGCCGCGCGGTACATCGGTGATCTCCTTGAATACCGGTGGGCACCCCAACTCTTCCAGCGTGAGCACTTTGGACGGAATGGTACGAAATACCGCCCCTGCCCCGCGACTTTGATTAAAGGCATTGACGCGAAAACGCGCAAGCCCGGGAATCTCGAAGGAGAAATCCGTCTCTAAAAACTCCTCGTAATCCTTGCGCTGGCGGTCGTTCATGATGTCGTAGACCATCGCATACACGCCCTTATGGTCCAGGGCGGGCAGGTTGATGCGGCGGATATCGCCGTCCACGCGGATCATCGGCGGCAGGCCGGCGGAAAGGTGTAAATCGGAGGCCTTGTTCTTGACGCTAAAACCCAGTAACTCAGCAATGTCCATAGGATTTCCTTACAATGTTTTTGAGCGGAGCAGTTATTTAGATGCCGTTTAGAGTTTTAACGATTTTTTCCCAACATACAACGTAAAAGGTCATGGACACAACCGCGCGTATGCAAGCCAGCTTAACCACGGTGCGTGAGCGCATTGCCCGCGCCGAGCTGCGCTTTGGTCGCAAACCCGGCAGCGTACAATTGCTCGCCGTGAGCAAGACCTTCTCAGTTGAATGCATACTCGATGCCATCGCGGTCGATCAGCGGCAGTTTGGAGAAAACTATTTTCAGGAGGCACAGGCCAAGATTGCTGACAGCAGGCTGAGCGGCATCGATCTGGTGTGGCATTTTATCGGCCCGGTACAGGGCAACAAGGCCGCCCTGATTGCCAAGGCCTTTGCCTGGGTGCACACGGTCGACAGGCTCAGCATTGCCGTGCGCCTCAACGATCAACGCCCCGCCCAACTGCCGTCGCTGAATATCTGTTTGCAGGTCAATATTAGCGCCGAACCCAGCAAGGCCGGCGTAAACCTTGAGCAACTGCCGGGGCTGGCGGCCACAGTGGCCAAGCTGCCGCGTCTGCGTCTGCGCGGCTTGATGGCCATCCCCAGGGCCAGCACTGATTTTGCCCAACAGCGTGAGCCGTTTCGCGCCCTGCATGAGGTCTATGAGCAATTACGCGGCGCGGGCCATTCACTCGATACCCTCTCCATGGGCATGTCCGAGGATCTGGAGGCCGCGATTGCTGAGGGCGCGACCTTGGTGCGCGTAGGCAGCGCAATCTTTGGTACGCGTCAGCCCTAACAGGCCGAATACCGGCCCATCGTTTAGTCTTTTTGGCGACGATACGCTAAACTTTCCGCAACCTCAGGAGCAGCGCTTGAACACGACACGTATTGCCTTCATCGGCGGGGGAAATATGGCCACCAGCCTCATCGGTGGTCTGATCGCCGCCGACTGTGCGGCCAGAAACATCTGGGTTGCGGAGCCTGACACACTCAAGCTGGCCGAGTTCAGTGAGCGTTTTTCCGTTAATGTCACGACCTCTAATCAAGAGGCGGCACGCCAGGCCCAGGTGGTTGTGCTGGCGGTCAAGCCGCAGGCCCTAAAAGGCGTTGCTACAGATCTTGCCAGTACGGTGCAGCAAGGTGCACCGCTGGTCATCTCGATTGCCGCCGGGATACGCGAACCGGATATCACTGCGTGGCTGGGCGGCACAGCGGCTGTCGTCCGGGCGATGCCCAACACACCCGCGCTGGTGCAGTGCGGGGCAACCGCCCTGTATGCCAATGCAGCAGTATCCGCCACCCAGCGCGAGCTGGCCGAATCCATACTGCGCGCAGTGGGTATGGTTTTATGGCTGGATGACGAGGCCCAGATGGATGCCGTCACCGCCTTGTCCGGCAGTGGCCCGGCCTATTTTTTTCTAATCCTGGAGGTTTTGGAAAATGCTGCGGTGCGGCTTGGCCTGGCGCACGATCAGGCACGTCTGCTGACCCTGCAAACCGCCTTCGGTGCTGCCAAAATGGCCCTGGAGGCCGCAGAAGACAGCGCGACGTTGCGCATGCGCGTGACCTCACCGGGCGGCACTACGGAACAGGCCATCCAGGTGTTACAGGAAGGCGGCATCCAGGCGCTATTTGATTCTGCGTTAAAGGCCGCGCATGCACGCTCCGCCGAACTAGCCATACTCCTGGGACGGACTTGATGGGCGGGAATTATTTCAGTAATGCCGGCGTGTTTCTGGTCGATACCTTGTTCTGGTTTTACATCCTGGCGGTGCTGCTGCGCCTATTGCTGCAAATGGTGCGCGCCAGCTTTTATAATCCCGTCGCGCAATTTTTGGTGAAAATCACCAATCCCGCCCTGGTACCGCTGCGCCGGATTATCCCCGGCGTGGCAGGTTTCGATGTCGCCTCGCTGGTGCTACTGCTGGCCTTGCAACTCTTACATCTCACACTCACCTTCCTGCTGCTGGGCCAGAACCTTGCGCCCGCCGGGTTGTTCGTACTAGCCCTTGCCAAGTTGATTAATTTACTGATCAATGTGTTTTTTTTCTCTATTCTGATCGAGGTTATCCTGAGTTGGGTCAGACCCGGGGATCACAGCCCGGTCACAGCACTCCTCCACAGCCTGAACAAACCCTTGCTGGATCCTGCACGCCGTCTATTACCGCCCTTGGGCGGCTTCGATTTATCGCCTATTCTGGTCATGATCGGCCTGCGCCTACTGGCCATTTTACTCGTTGCACCCTTGACCGATCTTGGGCTTGGATTAATAAACTGAAGGTGTGCAGTGCCTGGCAATGCCCTAAATCTCGGCCAGATCCCCGCGCTGTTCCAGCCAGTTCCTGCGATCAGAGGCACGCTTTTTGGCGAGTAACATGTCCATCAGGCTGTGCGTATTGTCGCCCGTCTCCACGGTAAGCTGTATCAAGCGCCGCGTTTCGGGGTCGATGGTTGTGACGCGCAATTGCTGCGGATTCATCTCACCCAGACCCTTGAAACGCTGCACGCTGACCTTGCCCTTGATGTTTTCTGCCGCGATACGATCGATAATGCCGCGCTTTTCGGCATCGTCCAGGGCGTAAAAGACCTCCTTACCGACATCGATACGATACAGCGGCGGCATGGCAATATAGGTATGGCCGGCGGCGACCAGCGCCGGAAAATGACGCACGAACAGCGCGCATAACAGCGTGGCGATGTGCGCACCGTCCGAATCGGCATCGGCGAGGATGCAGATTTTGCCGTAGCGCAGGCCGCTGAGGTCGTCGGAGCCCGGATCGACACCGATGGCCACCGCGATGTCGTGCACCTCCTGCGAGGCCAGCACTTCGCCGGAGGCGACTTCCCAGGTATTTAATATCTTGCCGCGCAAGGGCATGATGGCCTGAAATATCCGGTCGCGCGCCTGCTTGGCCGAACCGCCCGCCGAATCGCCCTCCACGAGGAACAACTCGGTGCGTGCCGTATCTTGCGAGGTGCAATCGGCGAGCTTTCCGGGCAGGGCGGGGCC
>JAYSPZ010000023.1:0-2361 GCA_043721815.1 Gammaproteobacteria bacterium
ACTGCTTCTCTGGCTTTGACCTTGATCGCGGTCACGCTCATGGGCGCGTTGACAATAGCGGCGATGCATCTGTTTATGGCCGATACTGCGGCATGGTGGCGCGAGCTATTGGACGTTGTTGTAAAGCCCGCGCTCAAGCAATCCGGGGCGCTGGGGGATGTCCAGAAAATCAATCAGCTGCTCGCTGAATTAGCAAAGGTTTTAACGGGCTTACTGGCGGCGGCCATGGTGCTTTCGCTGATCATCAGCCTGTTTATCGCCCGCTGGTGGCAGGCAATGTTGTATAATCCGGGCGGGTTCAGGCAGGAGTTTCACGGTCTGCACCTGAGCCGCTGGTTGGCCTTGCCTACCGTGATCGTGCTGGCCGGGGCTTTGCTTGGCGAGGGCGAGATTGCCCGAATCGCCACAGAGCTTTTGGTCGTACTGCTCGTGCTCTACACGGTGCAGGGCTTGGCCTTGGCGCACCGCACGGTTGCGCGGCGTGGCGCTCACCTGGCGTGGTTGATTGCGCTTTATGTGCTGTTGTTGGCGGCGCCGCCCCAGGTCGGCATGTTGCTGGCCGCGGCAGGGTTTGCCGAAACGTGGTTGAATTTTCGCGCGCCGTTGCCTGCAACGCGTGATAAGAAACAGGAATAACGACTTTATCGAGGTGTGTGATGGAAGTAATTTTGTTGGAGAAGGTTGAAAATCTGGGTAATTTGGGCGACAAGGTTGCCGTCAAACCGGGCTATGGCCGCAATTACCTGATTCCCAGCGGCAAGGCCGCTGCCGCCACCGTGCGTAATCTGGTGAAATTCGAGGAGCGCCGCGCGGAACTGGAAAAGGCTAGCGCCGAGGCCTTGCTGGCCGCTCAGGCGCGTGCCGAGGCCTTGCGCAGTTTGGCGATGATAACCATCAACAGCAAGGCGGGCGAGGAAGGCAAGCTGTTTGGTTCCGTGGGCACGGCCGATATTTCACAGGGCTTTACCGAGGCCGGTGTCGCCGTCGGAAAGCATGAGCTGCGTCTCCCTAACGGCCCCTTGCGCCACTTGGGCGAGCACGAGATCACCGTTCACCTGCATACCGATGTGAATGTTACCGTGAAGATTGTGGTCGTGGCGGAGGAATAACCGTCACAAATTGATTAAGGCAGTTCAGTGCTGCCTCAATCAAGGACGTATAATAGCTAGCGGGCTGTTGAAAAACAGCCTGCGTGCGGTGCATGGACGCGCCGCCATTTTTAAAGCACGTTGTAGGTGCTTGAAAAATGCAGCAAAGCAAAAATCGCACTTTTTGCTTTGTGCCGGGCAGGATGCTCCAATGCCGCGAGCGCAGGGATGCGCGGGAGCGGCCGAGTTGAAAAAGCCCATGGATGGGCTTTTTCAACAACCTGCTAGCCGTACCAACCCATGCCTATACGCCACCCGCATGGTGGCGCTTTGAGAAATCAATGCAAGAGCTTACCTACCCTTTGGGAACTCTGGAAGGCTTTGATGCAGCGACCTCGGCACTCAAGGTCCCGCCGCATTCAATAGAGGCCGAGCAATCGGTGCTCGGTGGCCTCATGCTTGATAACAACGCATGGGATCAGGTGGCGGACCTCATCGACGAAGATGACTTTTACCGTCGCGATCATCGCCTGATCTTTCGTGCCATCCGCGAACTTGCCAGTAAGTCCCATCCCTTCGATGTCGTTACACTCTCCGAGTGGCTGAAAAATCTCAATGAACTGGATAATGCGGGCGGCTTGGCGTATCTGGGTACGCTGGCGATGAATACGCCGAGTGCAGTCAACATCAAGGCCTACGTGGCCATCGTACGCGAGCGCGCCATCCTGCGTCAGATGATCGCGGTCGCTACCCAGATCAGCAACAGCGCCTTCCACCCCGAGGGCCGCGAAAGCACGGAATTACTGGATGATGCGGAAAAGCGCGTGTTTGAAATTGCCGAGCATGGCTCGCACGGCAGGCGCAGCTTCGAGACCATGAAACAATTGGTGGCGCGTGCCATGGAGCGCATCGACACCTTGTTCCAGCAGGACAGCCCGCTCACCGGGGTGTCGACCGGCTTTACCGATCTGGACGACATGACCTCGGGTTTGCAGAATTCCGACATCATAATCGTGGCGGGGCGGCCTTCGATGGGCAAGACCTCGTTCGCCATGAATATCGCCGAGCATGCGGCGATCAAGGGCAAGCTCCCGGTGGCGATCTTCAGCATGGAAATGCCGGCCGAGCAGTTGGCCATGCGCATGATGTCTTCGCTTGGGCGCATCGATCAGCACAAGGTGCGTACCGGTAAGCTGGACGATGATGATTGGCCGCGCCTGACCTCGGCCGTGGGCATGCTCGCCGAGGCATCTATATTTATCGACGATACCCC
>JAYSPZ010000024.1:0-18603 GCA_043721815.1 Gammaproteobacteria bacterium
GTGGCGCTGCAGGAGGCAAAACCCAAGCTTAAGCGGCCACCACTTTATAAGGTTATGCTCATTAATGATGACTATACGCCTATGGAGTTCGTGGTCTTGGTATTGCAAACCTTTTTCTTCATGAGCCAGGATCAGGCCATTCAGATTATGCTGCACGTACACACACGCGGGGCCGGTATTTGCGGCGTTTATACGCGTGAAGTTGCGGAAGTTAAAGTGGAACAGGTCAATCAATTTTCACAACATAATCAACATCCGTTACTTTGTACTATGGAGAAGGCGTAAGATCACCAAAAGGGCGGCGAGTACTTCACGAGGCTGAGACCATGTTGAGCAAGGAACTTGAATTCACCTTGAACCATGCCTTTAGAGAGGCACGCGAAAGGTTGCACGAATTTATGACGACGGAGCATCTGTTGCTGGCCCTGCTGGATAATCCGGTGGCCGCAGCCGTGTTGCGTGCCTGTGCTGCCGATATGGATAAGCTAAAGCGTGAGCTTACCAATTTTCTGAAAGAAACCACGCCCCTGCTTGCTGCGCACGATACCCGCGAGACTCAGCCCACGCTGGCCTTTCAGCGTGTGCTACAGCGTGCCGTATTCCACGTCCAGGCCTCCGGCAATAAAGAAGTCACGGGCGCGAACGTACTCGTGGCGATCTTTAGTGAACAGGAATCGCAAGCGGCTTATTTTCTGAAGAAACAGAATATTACGCGCTTGGACATCGTTAATTATATGTCTCATGGCATTTCCAAGATTCACAGCGAGGAGGAGTCGCAGAGCATATCGCCCGCCTCCGAAGAAGATGCCGGAGCAGATGCCCCCGCCAAAAGTGCACTGGAAAACTTTGCCACGAATCTGAACGAGCAGGCCCGGCTGGGCAAGATCGATCCGCTTATCGGTCGCAAGAACGAGGTCGAGCGTACCATTCAAATCCTGTGTCGGCGGCGCAAGAATAATCCGCTCTATGTCGGTGAGGCGGGCGTAGGCAAGACCGCCATCGCCGAAGGCCTGGCCAAGATGATTGTGGATGAACAGGTTCCGGAAATTCTCCGGGATAGCACCATCTACTCGCTTGACCTGGGCGCACTGCTGGCGGGCACGAAATACCGTGGCGATTTTGAGAAGCGGCTCAAGGCCGTACTCAGCCAGTTGCACAAGGAAAAAGGTGCCATTTTATTCATCGATGAGATTCACACCATCATCGGCGCGGGTTCGGCCTCGGGCGGCGTGATGGATGCCTCGAATCTGATTAAACCGGCTCTGGCCTCGGGCGATCTCAAGTGCATCGGCTCGACCACTTATCAGGAGTATCGCGGCATATTCGAAAAGGACCGTGCGCTGGCGCGGCGCTTCCAGAAGATCGACGTGGTTGAGCCCAGCGTCGAGGAAACCGTGTCGATCCTGCAAGGCTTACGCTCGCGCTTTGAGGAATTTCATAAGGTCAAATACTCGCGCCAGTCAATGCGCGTCGCGGCGGAACTTGCGCATCGCTATATCGGCGACCGGCATCTGCCCGATAAGGCGATTGACGTGATCGACGAGGCGGGTGCCAATCAGAGTATTTTGCCGCTGTCCAAGCGCAAAAAGATTATCGGCGTGGGCGAGATTGAGAGTGTCGTGGCCAAGATGGCGCGCATTCCACCCAAGAGCGTGTCCGCGTCAGATCACAGCATGTTGCTCAATCTTGAACGCAACCTCAAGCTCGTGGTGTTTGGGCAGGATCAGGCGATTGAATCCCTCGCAGCGGCAATCAAGATGTCGCGTTCGGGTCTGGGCAATAACCAGAAACCCATCGGCTCGTTCTTATTCTCCGGGCCGACCGGCGTGGGCAAGACTGAGGTTACCCGGCAGCTCGCGCGCGTCATGGGCATAGAGTTGATCCGCTTCGATATGTCGGAGTATATGGAGCGCCATACGGTTTCGCGCCTGATCGGCGCACCGCCGGGCTACGTCGGATTCGATCAGGGCGGTTTATTGACCGAATCCATTAGCAAACATCCACATTCGGTGGTGTTGCTGGACGAGGTCGAAAAGGCGCATCCCGATGTGTTTAATCTGCTGTTGCAGGTGATGGATCACGGCACGCTCACCGATAATAACGGCCGCAAGGCGGATTTTCGTAACGTGATTATCGTAATGACGACCAATGCAGGGGCCGAGCACATGAGCCGTCCCTCCATCGGCTTTACCTACCAGGATCACTCCGGCGACAACATGGAGGTAATCAAGCGCACCTTCAGCCCGGAGTTCCGCAACCGGCTGGATGCCATCATCCACTTCAAGCCGCTGTCGGGTGGAACCATCGCTCATGTGGTGGACAAATTTATTACCGAACTGGAGGCCCAGCTCGAAGATAAGAGCGTCGGTCTCGAAGTGGATGCGGCGGCGCGTGACTGGTTGGCCCAACACGGCTTCGATGCAGCCATGGGCGCGCGCCCCATGGCCCGGTTGATTCAGGAAAATATCAAGCGCCCGCTCGCCGAGGATCTCCTGTTCGGTAAGCTGGCCTCGGGCGGCCATGTGCGCATCAGCGTGCAGGACGGCAAGCTGAGTTTTACGATAGAAGAGGCGCGGGGTGTCGTCAATCCGAAAATGGAAGTGGACTAGCTATGTAGGTTGGGTTAGCGGTTTTATCGCGTAACCCAACAAACAAAATCTTCAACTCCGGCTTTTATTGGATTAAGGCGCAGCGTGCGCTATGCGCACGAAAATTAGCAAAGTCAAGGAAAGTTGAATCGTGCGCATGGCGCACGCTACATGGTTTAACCGGATACGAGCTAACGCGCCCGGAAGCTGATGCGGCCTTTACTTAGATCGTAAGGGGTCAATTCTACCGTAACCTTATCGCCGGTCAGAATACGGATATAATGCTTGCGCATTTTGCCGGAGATATGGGCCGTGACCACATGCCCATTTTCTAATTCCACGCGGAACATGGTGTTAGGCAGGGTTTCGATAACCGTGCCCTCCATTTCGATGTGTTCTTCTTTTGCCATCCTGTTGTTTTACCTTTAGCTGAGTAACTGTCCTGTTATTTTTTCAGTATAACACAGTCGAATTTTAACTCAGGCATCGATGCGCAACCACTGATTGTTGCGATAAATTTCCAGGGGCCGAAACTGATTTTTGTAACTCATCTTGCGGCATTCCTTGATCCAGTAGCCAAGATACACCCAAGTCAGACCCAGGCGACGCGCCTCGTGTATCTGCCAGAGTACGGCATAGGTGCCCAGGCTGCGCGCTTCATGATCGGGACTAAAAAAAGTGTAGACGGCGGAGAGTCCTTGCGGCAAATGATCCACTATGGCCACCGCGAGCAATTCGTTCTGCGCACGGAATTCATGGATGCGTGTATCATCGAGGCCCGATGACAGGATAAATTCCGTGTACTGCTCGGGGCTGGTTCGATCCATGCCACCGTCGCTGTGCCGACTGTTCAGATAGTGTTGGTAGAGCCGGAAATGTTCATCGTTATAGGCCGTGGCGACAGGTCGCACCTCGATGTCCTGATTACGCAGCCAGGTGCGCCGCTGGCCACGACGTGGCTGAAATTCGGCCACCGGCACGCGTACCGCGATACAGGATTCACAAGCCCGGCAATGGGGACGATAAATGTACTCGGCGTTGCGCCGGAATCCACGGTTGATAAGCACGCCGTACAGGTACGAATCGATGCGTGTAGAAGGATCGGCAATCAGCGAACTCGCCTGGTGCTCGGGTAAGTAGCCGCATTTCTGCTCGGCGGTGAGGTAGAATTTGATGGACTTGATAGTGCCCGCTTTGGCATCCGCAGATTTAACTTGGGACAAGGATTTGGTCTCCCCGTTCTAAACCAGAACTCCAGCTATCGTCACACCATTTCGTTAGCAGGCGGGTGAATTCCACACGGGGAATCTGTTGGGCACCGAAGTGCGCGAGATGCCCGGAATGGGTTTGGCAATCGAGTAATACATAACCCCAATCCCGCAGCCATTGCGCCAGGTGTACAAAGGCAACCTTCGAGGCATTCGCGCGATGACTAAACATGGATTCGCCGAAAAATACCCGGCCCACGGCCACGCCGTAGATACCTCCAACCAGCTCGCCCTGGTGCCAGGCTTCCACGGAATGCGCCAGGCCCATGCGATGCAATTTACTATACGCAGCTATCATGGCTGCCGTAATCCATGTGCCATTTGGCTCACCTCGGCGTGGCCCCGCGCAGGCCTTGATGACGCGGGTAAAGGCCGTATCCAGCGTTACAGTATAGGTGTTTTTAGCGAGTACTTTTTGCAGGCTGCGCGAGACGTGCAGGCGTTCCGGGAATAACACCGTGCGTGGATTGGGCGACCACCAAAGGATCGGTTGATCCTGGTTATACCAGGGAAATATTCCCTTGCGATAGGCCGTTATCAGGCGTTTCGTGCTCAGATCGCCACCCACGGCGAGCAGCCCGTCAGGATCGCACAGCGCCAATTCCACATCCGGAAATTGCGCGGATCTGTCGTGCGCATCGATCCAGTAAGGCCCGCCGCGTGATAGGTTCACTTGCCCGTAGTATCCTGTTGACAGTCTGCTTTTTTTAGCAACTCTTGAACGGCGAATGCCCGCCTAATTCATCCATATAATATTCCATTTGACACTTTTCATGTCCAAGAAAATCTCCGATTGCGCGGCTGAAACCCGGATGGCTCAACCAGTGCGCTGACCACGTCGGCTCGGGCAGGAAACCGCGGCTGATTTTATGCTCGCCTTGGGCACCGGCCTCGAAGCGTTGTAGGCCGTTAGCGATGCAGTAATCGATGGCACGGTAATAACAAAGCTCAAAGTGCAGGCTGTGAAACTCTTCGCTACAACCCCAATGCCGCCCATACAGGGTTTCCTTGCCGCACAGATTAAAGGCACCGGCCACATAACGTCCGCCATGCTTGGCGAGTATCAGCACGACCTGGGCGGGGAGTGTGCGCCCCAGCTCCTTGAAAAATTCCAGGGTAAGCGAGGCAATGCCGCCTCGTTTCTGGAAGGTAGAGCTGTAGAAATAATGAAATATTTCCCACTGCGCCGCGCTGATCTGGGCACCGTGCAAAATCTCGATCTCCACACCGGCCTCGCTCACGCGGCGCCGTTCGCGTTTTACCTTTTTGCGCTTATCCGCAGAAAAGCTCGTGAGGAAATCATCGAAATCACGATAGTTATTATTTCGCCAATGAAACTGGCAGCCGGTGCGACGCATAAGGCCATGTTGCTCCAGCCTTTGCGTGTCCTCGGTGCCGGTAAAAAGCCAGTGCAGCGACGATACATTTAAATTGCGCGCGTGCTCCAGGGTGCCCTGAATCAGCCGGTCGGCAATTTGATCGCGCTCGTTACTATTCGCCAGCAACAGGCGCGGCCCGGTGGCGGGCGTGTAAGGAACGGCAACGACCAGCTTGGGATAATAGGGCAACCCGGCACGCTGATAGGCATCGGCCCAGGCCCAATCGAACACGAACTCGCCATAGGAATTATTTTTAAGATACATGGGCACGGCACCGATCAGACGATTGCCCTCACGCAGGATTAAATGCTGAGGCACCCAGCCCGCCTTAACCCCTATACATCGGTGACGTTCCAGCGCAGCGAGGAATTCATGGCTTACAAAGGGATTGGCAGCGCCCGCCAGGGCATTCCAATCGGCGGGAGAAACTTCATCGAGAGTACCCAGCACCGTTAACTGCATCGGCCTTCCTTTAACGGCATACGCGCACCAACACTAGTGCTGTTTGGACAATATCCATGCGCTTCCGTGCGTGGGCCAGATGCCTTTATCAATGACCTTATTATTATCGAATACGAGAAAACTTTCCTTGCCGTAATGCGGCAGAGGCCGTAGCAATGCCTGCAAGGCCGTTGGGTCTTGCGCGGACACTACCACGATGACCTTGCCGTTATCTTGTTGCACGGCCCACACCTGCGCCGTGCCCTTGTCTTTGAGGGTAGTGGGCCGTACGGGTAGCCGTCGTTGGGCCAGAAAGGCATCTATTTCTTTGTGTGTGCCGATGAGCAAGAGCGGCGTATTTGGGTTAGTGGGCTTAGTGGCAGCATCCATAAAATGCGGCGGGTTATCCAGCATTTTTTCGGCAAGCCGGTGCGCAATTTCTCGTGTCTGTGAATTATCGCCAACGATAGCTGTAACCGTTGCGGGATCGGTGACGACTTGCCGCAGTATGGGCGGCAGTTCGGCAGGATCGAGTGTACGGAACAGCCGAAAATCGGGGTCTATGGCAAGAGACACAGGGGGTGCAGCAGTCTCCAATAGAAACTCCGCACGGGCTGAGGAAAGCTCGACGATATGTCCTTGGGCACCTGCCTTGGTAGTGATTACAACGGGCACGCGCAAGGCATAGACGGGTTCGGTTTGCGTGAGCGTGAAGGTAAGCCGGTACGGTTTTTTAGCGCCTGCGTGCGGGGCCAGTTTGACTTGCTTAAGCTCAATGTCCGGGGCACCTGTACGCGTGAGCCATTGTGTGAAAAAGCCGTCAAGACTGTGGCCGGAGCTTGCCTCGAACGCGTTTTTTAAGTCATCCCAACTCGCAGTGCGGAATTGCTGTTGTTTCCAGAATCGCCGTATGCCCTCATCGAAGGTTTTTGTGCCGAGCAAATCGCGCAGCATCAAAAATAGAAATGCGGATTTGTGATAGCCGACGATCTCCGAGCTTGCGTGACTGCGCGAGATGAATTCCCGCAAGGCTTGATCCCGGCCCGCCGGTATCGCGGCAAAATCACGCAGCCAGGACAGCCGCATGGCGCGTGCGGCATCCGCGCCGGAACGTTCCGTATAGGTGTAGTCGGCCATGAAGGTGGTCAGCCCTTCCGACCAGTTGCCACTTGGCCAGTCCACATACACCCCATTGCCCCACCAGTTATGCAAAATCTCGTGCCCGAGCGAACCCGAGCGGATGAACGGCAGGCGCAGCACATCGATGCCTAAATAGGTCAGCGTGGGCAGGCCGAAGCCGGTGGGGAGGGGGCTGGAGACAATACTGAATTCGCTAAAGGGATAAGCACCGATCCAGTGATTGTAAATATCCAGATAGACATTGATGGAATCTAAATAGCCGCTCGCAAGATCGGCGATCTGTGGATGGAAGTAGGTGCGCAGACGTAGTTTTTTCGTCGCAGAGTCCGGGTAAAAAGGTTCTTTGATTTGATAAGGCCCTGCCAATAAAGTTATGCCTTCGGCCGGGTGAACAAATTCAAACCGGGCGCGATACCGGCCCTTGTCGATATACTCATTAAGCAAACGGCCGGGGACGAGGCCGCGCTGGTTAGCGGGGAGATCCAGCGTCAGCCGATAGGTAAAGGCATCGGCCTGCTCGATGAGCGGATACCACGCGCTTGAGGCGGGCAGATAGCTGCCTTCCGCACCGGCCATAGCGGGCAGCCGAGCCAGCACATCGCGATGATCGAGGCCGGCATCCAGCGCGGCAAGCGTACCCTGATACCTTAATTTGATTTCATGCGTGCCGTTTTTGGCGCCGAGTTGCAGTGTGCGCCAGGAAAGGCCCTCGCGCACTTTTGGCGGTGCCGTCTCGACGGGCAGTTCGCGCTTATCCAGGTTTAAACTCTGGATGGAAAACTCCGGCCCCAAGGCGAAGCTGAACTCGCCCGCACCGGTCACGGTGAGTGTATCTTCAGCGCGAAGCACGCGCGTCTCGGGATTGAGTGCCAAGACGATTTCATGGTGAACCTGACTGACCTCGGCGCGTGCGCACGCTGCCGAAACAACAAACAGTAATGCCGCCAGCAGGTGTTTCATTTGGGCGCGGGAAATTTAGCCACCCGTTCGAGGATACGCCCGCCGCGTTTGACCTTTACGGGTAGCCAGTTACCCGGGATTTGGTGTTGCACTATGGCGATAACATCTTCTTTGCCCTGCACCTCACGCCCCGCAATTTCGATGAGCAGGTCCCGCTTACGTATCCCTGCCGACTCGGCAACACTGCCCTTGATTACCTGGCCGACACGCACCCCTTGATCGGTATCTTCCAGCAGTAAACCCAGGCGTGGCGGCTCGATTTCAGGTTCCTGCGGTGCGTCGACACCGAACACCGCATCGGCCAACCCCGGCGTTAACTCCGCGCAATCTTGCGTGCGCTCCCAGGTCAGCAGTGTCGCGGTGTCCGCAATGCCCAGATCCCCCAATTGATGCGGTACACCGTGGCGATTCATGATATGGCCCGCGCCCAATATCCCGACTATCAGTGGCGTACCGGGTCTTTGCGCAGCCGTATTGATAGCCTCGGCCATGGCCCGATCCCAGGTCAATTGCCCTTCGACGAAGCGACGGAAATCGGGATCACTGTAATTAAAATCCGTTTGGTCTTTGTCGGTAGACGAGGGTGATTTGAGTTGCTTGTGGGCCAGGAATACCGCCGCGAGATCCTCCAGATAGGCTTGGCTCGCCTGCGCCGGTTTGGATACGCCTTCACGCATATCCTCGGGCACGGCGTCCCAGCCCTGTTCGCGCACGGCGCTCGTCAAGCGGCGGTCGACATTCAGGGCAATCATGGGGATGCGGTTCATGCGTGCGAAATGAAATAGAGGTAGATACAGCGAGGCATCGTAATTCCAGACCTTTTTCCATTCGCTCATTGCCAGGAGCTGCGCCTCGGTCAACTTCCCTGCAACCCAGCGATCCAGGACGCGTTGCACACGGCGCGGAAACATCTCAAATCCCAGCACCATATTGGGCCGCTGCGCGTAGAGGGCGGCGACGGTTTGTAATTGCCAGCGATGATCCTCTGCCCGGTCGTGTGTCTCCCCCAGCAGCACGACAGGCCGCTGTGCCAGCGTCGTCATGAATTGCGTCAGGGCCAAGGTTTCATGGCGGGAATCCTGTGTGCCGACCCAGTAGCCCACCGGCGCACAAATCGCTGTGGAATTCAGTGTGTCCGCAACAGTGGCGCTGCCAAAAAAAAGACCCAGCCAGAGTAGGCCGCTGACTTTTCGTGCAGATGTGATTTTTTGCATGACCAGGCCCGGATAGTTATACATAAAGATGGCAGGTGGCGGCAGAACGATCAAATGCCACCGTCCCCGGTTTGACAGCCGCACCAGAAATGGTTTCAAACGCATTTCCCAGATGGGGATTCCTTGACACGGTGTCGGGTTAGATTATAGTGTTCGGCCTGTGAACGATAGGCCTGCGTTCATCGTTAACCGTAACTGTTTTGCCCTGGAGGCTGCACCGGGTCGGCCCCTGGTCGCCTCGCACTATTATATTAAAATGACCTTGGTTTATGCAGGTAAGGCGCTGGTACGAGATGAATTATGAAAAATAGTATGGCCGGTATCCCTCTTAAGGCAACGCCATGATTCTTGTGACGGGAGGGGCGGGATTTATCGGTGCTAATTTCGTACTGGACTGGCTAGCCGCAGAAGGCACGCCCGTAATCAATCTGGACAAACTCACCTACGCAGGCAATTTAAATAATTTAGCCCCGCTTAAAGAGGATAAAAACCATACCTTCGTGCAGGGCGATATTGCCGACTGCGCACTGGTCAGACAACTGCTCCAGCAATATAAGCCGCGTGCCATTATTCACTTCGCTGCCGAAAGCCATGTAGACCGTTCCATCCACGACCCCAGCGATTTTATTCAAACCAATGTAGTGGGCACCTTTCACTTATTAAAAGAAACCCTGGTGTACTGGCAACAACTCGCGGCGGGTGAAAAACAGGATTTCCGTTTTTTACATATCTCTACGGATGAGGTCTACGGCTCGCTTGACCGGGGTGATGCGCCCTTTACAGAAACCACGCCCTACGCGCCGAACAGCCCCTACGCAGCCTCCAAGGCGGCATCCGATCATATGGTGCGCGCCTACCATCATACCTACGGGTTGCCCACGCTCACCTCCAATTGCTCCAATAATTACGGCCCGCTGCAATTTCCCGAGAAACTGATTCCGCTGATGGTGCTCAATGCCCTGCAAGGCAAGCCGCTGCCCATCTACGGGGATGGACAAAACGTGCGTGACTGGCTGTACGTGACCGACCATTGCGCGGCCATCCGCACGATCCTCGCGCGTGGGCGCAGCGGTGAAACCTACAACGTCGGCGGGTGGAACGAGAAGACCAATCTCGACGTGGTGCATATCTTGTGCGCCATCCTCGATGAAATAAAACCGGTAAAGAAGGGCCATTATGCGGCTCTGATTACCTACATTAAAGATCGCCCCGGACACGACCGGCGTTACGCCATCGACGCGCGTAAAATCGAAAGTGAATTAGGCTGGCGGCCCAGGGAAAGTTTTGAGAGCGGGATGCAAAAAACCATCCGCTGGTATGTCGAGAACAGCGTATGGGTTGACAGCGTGGTCAGCGGCAATTACCACAACTGGATTGCGGCGAATTATACCGATAGGGCAAGTGCATGAACAAAGGCATCATCCTGGCCGGCGGTTCGGGCACGCGCCTCTATCCTGTTACCCAGGTCATCTCGAAGCAATTGTTGCCGATCTACGACAAGCCGATGATCTATTACCCGCTTGCGACACTCATGCTGGCGGGCATCCGTGAAATTCTCATCATCTCTACGCCGCACGACACACCGCTTTTCGAGCAACAACTTGGCAGTGGAAATCAATGGGGCTTGAATATCAGCTATGCCGTGCAGCCCTCGCCGGACGGACTCGCGCAGGCCTTCATCATCGGTGAAAAATTTATCGGACAAGACCCGTGCGCGATGGTGCTGGGTGATAATATTTTCTACGGCCATGAGTTATCCCAGCAATTACAAGAGGCCGTGAAAAGAACCGCAGGGGCCACGATATTTGCGTATCCGGTAAACGACCCCGAGCGTTATGGTGTCGTAGAGTTCGATGCAAACGCAAAGGCCGTCAGCCTCGAAGAAAAACCAGAGTTTCCAAAATCGCGCTACGCCGTGACCGGCCTTTACTTTTACGATAATCAAATAGTGGACATCGCGCGTTCGATCAAGCCTTCCGCGCGCGGCGAGTTTGAGATTACCGACATCAACAAGCATTACCTGGAACACAATCAACTCGATGTAGAGATTATGGGACGCGGCATGGCGTGGCTGGATACCGGCACCCACGACTCGCTGCTGGAGGCATCACTGTTTATCCAGACCATTGAAAAACGCCAGGGTCTTAAGATCGCCTGCCCCGAAGAGATCGCCTACCGCATGAAATACATAAGCGCGGTGCAATTGGAAAAACTCGCGCTCCCCTTATGTAAAAACGGTTACGGAAATTATTTATTGGGCGTGCTAAGGGAAAAAGTATATTCATGAATGTCGTCCCGACCTCAATCCCGGATGTCCTGGTAATCGAACCCGCAATATTCGGAGATGAGCGCGGATTTTTTTACGAAAGCTACAATCAAAAGATGCTGGCGGAACAGGCCGGTATTACACAACCCTTTGTGCAGGATAATCACTCGCGTTCGGTCAAAAACGTGTTGCGCGGTCTGCACTATCAGGTCAAACAGCCGCAGGGTAAATTGGTGCGTGTCAGCGTCGGAGAGGCCTTTGATGTAGCCGTGGACATTCGTAAAGCTTCCTCCACCTTCGGCGCATGGGTGGGGGTTATCTTATCGGCTGAAAACAAACGCCAACTGTGGGTGCCGCCGGGATTCGCGCACGGCTTTCTGGTGCTGTCGGATTTCGCCGAGTTTCTGTATAAGACCACCGACTACTACGCCCCGCAGTACGAACGCAGCATCGTGTGGAACGACCCCGACCTGGCCATAGCCTGGCCGCTGCACGGCGAACCTTTATTGTCGCAGAAGGATCAGCAAGGACAGCGCCTTGACGCGGCAGAGTTGTTTGCGTGAAACGGATTTTACTCACCGGAAAAAACGGCCAGGTCGGATGGGAATTACAGCGTAGTTTGGCTGGCATGGGCGAAGTAATAGCCCTGGGCCGCGACGAACTGGATCTTACCCGGCCTGAAACGCTGCGCGAGGTGATACGCCATACCCGCCCCGACCTGATTGTGAACGCAGCCGCATACACCGCCGTGGATAAGGCGGAGAGCGAACCGCAACTCGCCATGGCGGTCAATAGCGTCGCCCCGCGCGTAATGGCAGAAGAGGCTGTACGTCTGGGTGCCGGGCTAGTGCATTATTCCACTGACTATGTCTTCGACGGCACCAAGCCCGCAGCCTACACCGAGGACGATATTCCCAATCCGTGCAGTGTATACGGCCGCAGCAAGCTGGAAGGGGAGCGCGGCATACGGGAGTCGGGCGTGCAGCATCTGATTCTGCGTACCAGTTGGGTTTACGGAACGCGCGGCAACAATTTTTTACTGACCATGCTGCGCCTCGCCGGGGAGCGCGAAGAATTGCGCATCGTCCACGACCAGACCGGAGCACCTACCTGGAGCCGCATGATCGCTGCGGCCACCGTGCAGATATTGCAGGGTAACCCGTTTGAGCAGGCGAACGGTGTTTACCACCTGACCGCCGCAGGTCAGACCTCGTGGTTTGGTTTTACCCAGGCGATAATGGAAACGCTGCGCCCGCAGCCGACACCGCGCCTGATTCCGATTACCACGGCGGAGTATCCGACCCCCGCGAAGCGACCATGCAATTCCGTGCTATCCAACAAAAAACTCTACGATACCTTCGGCATTGTGTTGCCGGATTGGGCCAGTTCCTTGCGCACCTGTCGAGAAGGCGCGGCCCCTGTGTAACGGGCGAGGGCTGCTTATGTAGCGTGCGCTGTGCGCACGTCCGGCATTTCGCCATCCCTCAATGAAGGTCTAGGGCTGCTTATGTAGCGTGCGCTATGCGCACGTCCGGCACTTCGCCATCCCTCAATGAAGGGCTGGAACCTGCCCCGAGCTTTCCGAAGGGGCGGGGATAGTCGCCATGCAGAGGAGCAATAACAGCCAGCGATAATGCGTGACGAGCCAAAAAAAAGCCGCCAAATTTCTTTGGCGGCTTTTAGTCTACAGTGAAGCTCCCTTAGAGGATAAAATCATCCGCAACAAGACTGGCTGAAGTGACACCTGTCAAGGTGATGCTACTGCCGTCGCTTAGGGTGATTACGGCATTGCCATTATCATCGGACAATACCAGATCAGCAAAGCCGACAATTCCATACGCGCTCAGATCAATCACGTCGTCCACGCCGGTGAAGTCGGTGATCACGTCATCGCCGCTACCCGTGGCGAATACGAAAACGTCGGCCCCGATACCGCCTGTGAGGGTATCATTTTCGCCCCCCCCGGTAAGCGTGTCGTTGCCAGTTCCTCCCCGGATCGAGTCATCCCCGATGCCGCCGCGAACCTCATCATCATCTGCGCCGCCGAACAGGGTGTCATCGCCGGCACCGCCGAATTCGTCGTCGTCGCCGATGCCGCCGCGAACCTCGTCATCGCCCGCGCCGCCGCGTAAGGTGTCGTTACCCGCGCCGCCGAATTCGTCGTCGTCGCCAATGCCGCCACGCTCACTGTCATCGTCCGCGCCGCCGCGCAGGGTATCGTTTCCGGCTCCTCCAACCAAGGTATCAAATCCAGTGCCGCCCAGGATGCTGTCATCGTCATCGCCACCCGTGATGGTGTCGTCGCCGTCGTCGCCCTCCAGGTCGTCAGCACCCACCCCGCCTGTGATGGTGTCATCGCCTTCGTCGCCGCTGATGGTGTCATCACCGTCATCACCGTCTACGTCGTCGTCGCCAAGGCCACCACTAATGCTGTCATTGTGGTCGCCGCCGCTGATAGTGTCATCACCGTCGTCGCCGTCCAGGTCATCATCGCCAATGCCGCCGAGGATACTGTCATTGTCGCCGCCGCCGCTGATAGTGTCATCACCGTCGTCGCCTTCCAGGTCATCATCACCAATGCCACCCGTGATGCTGTCATTGTCACCGCCGCCGCTGATGGTGTCATCACCGTCGTCGCCTTCCAGATCGTCATCACCAATGCCACCAATGATGCTGTCGCTGCCAGGATTGCCGTCGATGGTATCGCTACCGTCGCCGCCATCCAGCGTGTTATCTACATCGTCACCGTCAATTGAGTCATCCATTGTTCTAGCCTCTATGATTAAGGTTAAGGTTTAAGGTGATGTCAGGCATGTGCAGTTAAGGCACCAGCCCAAGCTCCACCACTTCACTGCATAATCCAGGGCGATTTGACAAAAATATGATGCCATTATCAGCTTGTGTCGCCTGGTAATCCCGCTTTCTTATTTCAAGTTAATGATCTTAAAATTTAGACCGGTAATTTTGCGTCCCCGCATTTCTGGCGGGTTTGCCCTTCTCAGGTGGTAATAATGTCATTACCCACAGCTACTATAGGCTTACGCAAAGAAAAACCCAACTTTAATTAAGGATTAAAGCTGACTCTCGAGGCCACCCAAAAAGATATTTTAAAAACCATATTAATCAATATACTATGTCAACAGTCGTAGTTGACAAGGAGCAAGGGAAGCCATGCTGATTGCCCCGTGCTAATGTCATTATTGACGCGCCGCCCTTAAGCAGTCGGAGGGTCTGTAGACTGTTCAATCTTCCGGTCAGGAAGCCATAATCCGGCGAGTAACGTGATCTGGTGTGTCGGTTAGTGTAAAATCAACGCTTGGCTCTGTGGTTAAGCTTGTCGAAACGGCGTTCTGCCTCGTGATGCAAACATAATGGAAGCTGCGAATAATGCGTGAGTTCTTGACCCGGTGTAGATTCTTCTTCATCTACGCGGGAGTGTTCAGCTTCTTCATTAATCTCTTGATGCTGACCTTTCCGCTTTACATCCTTCAGGTTTTTGATCGTGTAATCACCAGCCGTAGCGAAGCCACGCTGTTCATGTTGACCCTGGTAGCCGCAGGCTCGTTTCTGGTGATGGCGGTGCTGGAAATGATGCGCTCCCGTCTGTTGGTACGGGCCGGCATTGCACTGGACAGCCTGATGTCGCAACCGGTGCTGAGTGGCCTGTTAAAAAGCGTGGTCAAACAGACCAATAACGGCTACACGCACGGTTTGCGCGATGTCAACCAACTGCGCAATTTTTTGTCCGGGCATAGCGTCTTCGCCTTCTTCGACTCTCCCTGGGCACCGATATATCTCATCGTCATCTTCCTGTTTCACACCATGCTCGGTATCACCGCACTGGTCGGTGTGTTGGTGCTGTTCGGGCTTGCATGGCTGGAGGAAAAAGCCACCCGGGAGCCGCTCAACGAGGCAAGCGAACAGGCACGCAAGGCCGGGCGCTATATCGACGTGTGTCTGCGTAATGCGGAAGTTGTTGGTGCCCTGGGCATGCAGCGTGTCGTGGTGGAGCGCTGGCAGAAAATCAACAACGAGGTCATCCGGTTTCAAACCCTGGCCAGCAATCGCGCCGGGGTCATACTTTCGCTTACCAAATTTACGCGCTGGTTTTTACAGATACTCATGCTGGGTATAGGCGCATTCCTGGTCATTGACCAGCACGTCACGCCGGGTGTCATGATGGCCGCTACCTTGATCTTGGGACGCGCCCTGGCACCGGTCGAGCTGGCAATCTCATCGTGGAAAGGACTGATTGGCGCACGCGAGGCCTATCACAGATTATCGCAATTACTCGACAAAACCCCGCAGGTGATTGGCCAGATGGATCTGCCCGCCCCGCAAGGTCATCTGATGGTAGACAAGCTGGTATTTAACCGGCCTGAGAAGCAAATACTCAGGGGTTTCTCCTTCGCCCTGCCTGCCGGTGAATCCTTGGGTATAGTGGGTCCTACCGCAGCCGGGAAATCCACCCTGGCGCGTCTGCTAGTCGGCATTTGGCAGCCCTCTGCCGGTGCGGTGCGGCTCGATGGTGCCGACGTAAGCACCTGGGATCACGAGCACCTGGGCCAATACCTGGGTTATCTGCCGCAGGATGTAGAATTATTTTCCGGCACGGTGGCCGAAAACATCGCGCGTCTCGGCGATGCCCAGGCAAGGGCGGATGACGTGGTGGCCGCCGCAAAACGTGCCTATGCGCACGAAATGATTCTGGCCCTGCCGCAAGGTTACGACACTCAGATCAGCGAGGCAGGAGGCGGGCTGTCCGGTGGCCAGCGCCAGCGCATAGGCTTGGCGCGTGCACTGTTCGGCGATCCGCGCCTGGTATTGCTGGACGAGCCAAATGCAAATCTCGATACCGACGGCGAAAAGGCCTTGATGGATGCGATGCGGGAAATGAAACAGGCCGGCATCACCCTGATCGTCATAGCGCACAAGCCGAGCATTTTAGGGGACATGGATAAAATGCTGGTATTGCGCGACGGCAGATTGGAATTATTCGGCCAGCGTCATGATGTCATGGCGCGCCTGGCCGCACCGCCCACGGTGGGCGGTCGTCCGGCGGTTGCGGCGATAGGCACGGAGAAGCAGGCCAATGTCTAAATTATTACGTCTCATAGATCAAGACACGCAGCACAAGGCAGACCCTTTCAGCGACGGTAAAAAGGTCATACGCGCCGGCTTGATCGTCATTGCCGTGATGTTTGGCGGCTTCGGTACCTGGATTGCGCTGGCACCGCTCAGCGGAGCCGTTATTGCCCCGGGCTCCGTGAAGATCGAGGCCAATCGCAAGACGATACAGCACCTGGAGGGAGGCATCGTCAAGGCCATCCTGGTGCGCGAGGGTGAATACGTGGCGAAGGGCCAGCGCCTCATCCTGTTGAACGATTTGCAGGCAAGCGCCTCCGTAAGCATCTTGAGCGATCAGCTCGATGCTGAAACCGCGCGCGACGCGCGACTCGCCGCCGAACGTAACTACGCCAGCGAAGTGGTCTATCCGCCTGCCTTGCAGCAGCGCGCCAAGGCGGACAGCAAGGTCGCCGAACTCCTGCAGAACGATCTGAATCTATTCCAGGCCAAGCGCAAATCGCTGGACGGGCAAATGGAGTTATTGCGCAGCCAGACCAAGCAAATAAAGGATCAGATACTCGGTCTGGCCCAGCAAATCGAATCAGCGCAACAGAGCATCGGTTATCTGCGCGAAGAATTGACCGCCAATGAAACCCTCTACAAAAAGAATTATGTGCAGTACACACGCCTGTTGGCGCTCAAGCGTGCGATATCCGAGAAAGAGGAAAATCAGGGTGAATACATCGCCAGGAAGGCCTCGGCCCAGCAGCAAATATCCGAGATGGAACTGCGCATTATCAGCCTGCGCGACGCGTATACCCAAGGTGCCACGGACGAACAAAAAGATGTCACCAAAAAAATCTTCGACCTGCAGGATCGTCTGCGCCCCACCAGCGATGCCTTGGAGCGGCTGACCGTCACTGCACCCGTAGCAGGCCAGGTGGTCGGTCTGCAAGTGCATACTACAGGCGGAGTAGTCTCACCGGGTGAGCCACTGTTGGATATTGTGCCTTCGAACAACCAACTCATCATCGAGGCCAGGGTTCAGACCACGGACATAGACGACGTGCATAAGGGCATGGAGGCCGAAGTGCGCCTCAGCGCCTACAAGCAGCGCACCACGCCGCTGGTAAAAGGCACGGTGACCTACGTTTCTGGAGACAGCTTCACGGACAAGACCCAGAACTCGGCACCCCCCTATTACCTGGTGCATATTAATGTCGACCCGAAATCCTTGAAAGATATTGGACAGGAAATAACACTCTATCCGGGCATGCCGGTTGAAGTCTTCATCAAGACCGTCTCACGCACCGCCCTGCAATATATTTTCGACCCCGTCACCAGCTCCCTGAACCGTGCCTTTCGCGAACCGTAGTATGAGTAGCGTGCGCTGTGCGCACGAAAAATTTGAGTATGTAGCGTGCGCTGTGCGCACGAAATAGTTGAATATGTAGCGTGTACTGTGCGCACGAAAGAGTTGAATATGTAGCGTGCGCTGTGCGCACGAAAGAGTTGAGTAGGTAGCACGAAAAAAGACAATCCATCCATGGCCACAAACCTCACCGACCAGACCACCACCATCGCCGCCTGCCGTGAGGCCATCGCCCGGCAGCCTGATGACATCGCGGCTCACGAACGCCTCGCCCAGCTCTGCCGTGACCTGGATAATAGCGACGAGTCCGCTGGCCTATACCTGAAGGCCGGTGCCCTGCACCACGCGCAGGGCAACCCCGATCTGGCCCTCGCTTGCTGGCGTAAAGCCATCGAGGTGCGCCCACGGCTGGTGTCCGCGCACCTTAATATCGCCAAGGTGCTGCGCGATAAGGGCAGGGGGGAAGCGGCCATCGCGGTGTACCATAAAATCATCGCCATAGACCCGAACTGCGCCCTGGCCTATCGCTTTCTGGGCGGCCTGCTGCAAGGCGAAAAAAAGTTTGATCAGGCCATCCAGGCCTACCGGAAATTGCTGGAGATCAATCCGGGTTCAGAAGATGCCCTGGCAGGATTAGCGGCCATCTACGAGCGCGAAGGCAATATTCAAGAGGCCCATGAAATGCTCCGGCCCTTGGTGGGCGCAGAGACCACGCATCTACGTTCGGTGCTGGCCTTCGCCACCGTTTGCCGCCGTCTAAAACCGGCCTCTGCCGATGCCCTGCCGCTGCTCAAGCGGCAATTGGCCAGAACCGATCTTCCCAACGGTGACCGCATCAAGGTTCTTACCGCCCTGGCGAAGTTGTGCGATGAGCTTGATCGTTACGAGGAAGCCTTTCATTACTTGCT